>JBDSAB010000078.1:0-3720 GCA_039922395.1 Caldimonas sp. | reverse complement strand
GGTGCCGGACCGTGTCGCGGTTCGGAAAGGTCACCGCGGTGCCGACGGTGACGACGCTGATGTCGGGCGCGAAGCGCTTCTTCGTCTGCGAGATCTCGATGCCGGTCACCGGCTTCACCGGCAGCCGTGCGCCTTCGGGCTCGAGCATCAGCACCGCGCCCTCGACCGGCCGTCCGGCCTTGTCGCTCACGACGGCGGAGACGCCGGCCGCGAACGCTGCGGGCGCCGCACAGGCGGCGAGCGCGGCGGCGAGAAACAGGGACCGGGAGGACATGGCGGGCATGAAATGGGTACCCGTCGCGGCGGGAGACCCCGGGTTTTCGGCGCGCGACAGGCCGACTTGAGCGTTCTCGCACGGTCGCGCGAACAGGCGGGCGTCGACGACGCATATCGGCCGACCCCGTCTCATTGCCGCTTGACACACTGCACGACGAGGCGGTCCGTCGTCTCGCAACCGGGCCGCTCGACCCAGCAGCCCTCGACGACCCCCACCCATGCGAACCGGATCGATCCTCCTTGCTTCGAGTCGACGATGGATGCTCACGCTGGCGCTCTGCGCCGTCGCACCGGCCGCGAACGCCGGCGAGGAACCGAACGGGCTCGATTTCGGACGCGGCAAGCTGCTGCTGACCGGCGGCGTGGCGAGCATCGACGGCGCGGCCGGCGGCGGACTCGTGCCGTGGGCGGTGACGGCCGGCTATGCCACCGAAGGCGAAATCGGCGGCGCGGTGCACGTCACCCGGCTGAAGACCCAGGACTACGCGCTGACGACGTTCGGCGTCGCCCTTTCGGTCTCGGACCGCTTCGAGGCGTCGCTCGCGCGCCAGCAGCTCGATGCCGGCTCGGTCGTCCCCGGCACCACGCTGAAGCTCGACGTGCTCGGCGTCAAGTGGCGCATCGCCGGCGACGCCGTGCTGGAGGCCGACAGCTGGCTGCCGCAGCTCGCGCTCGGCGCCGAGTGGAAGCACCTCGATCCGGGATCGAGCGTCGCACCGATCCTGGCCAGCGTCGGCGCGAAGACGAGCGGCATCGACCTGTACGTCAGCGCGACCAAGCTCTTCCTCGGCCCCGGCGTGCTCGTCAACGCGACCCTGCGGGCGACGCGCGCCAACCAGAACGGCCTGCTCGGCTTCGGCAGCAGCGGGCACACCGGCTACCAGCTGCAGCCCGAGTTCTCGGTGGCGCTGCTGCTGCGCCGCTCGGTCGCGGTCGGCCTCGAATACCGGACCAAGCCCGACCCCCTCGCCTTCGCCGGCGACGCCTTTCGCGAGCAGGACTGGGCCGATGCCTTCATCGCCTGGGCGCCGAACAAGCGGATCTCGCTGACGGCGGCCTGGGTCGAGCTCGGCAACATCGTCGGCCGCGCGCACCAGCGCGGTCCCTATCTCTCCGCCCAGCTGACGTTCTGAGACGCCGGCCGCCGCCATGAAACGCCACCTTCGACCGATCGTTTGCGGCCTGCTGCTCGCCGGCTTCGCGCACGCTGCCGGCGCCGGCCCGACCGCCGTCGAGGACAGCGCGCTCTACGATGCGCTCGGCGGCAACCCCGGCATCGCGGCGCTCGTCGAGACGTTCAGCGCGCGCCTGGTCAGCGATCCGCGCTCGGCGCCGATGTTCCAGGACGTCGACCTCGCGAAGCTGAAGGCGCGGCTGCGCGAGCAGCTCTGCGAAGTCTCGGGCGGCCCCTGCGTCTACAAAGGCAAGGACATGGAAACCGCGCATGCCGGTGTCGACATCACGAAGGCGCACTTCAACGCGGTGGTCGAGATGCTGCAGGACGCGATGGACGGCCAGCGCGTCGCCTTCCGCGACCAGAACCGGCTTCTCGCCCGCCTCGCCCCGATGCATCGGCAGATCGTCAACAGCGCACCCGGCCGTACGCACTGAACGCTGCCGGCCGGCGCAGCGCGGACGCACGTTATGCTGCGGGCCGGAAAAACTCATGAGGCGCCCGCCATGCAACGTCGTCGATCCCTGCTGGTCGCCGGGTCCCTCGTGACGCTCGCTTCCAGCCTCGTGCGTGCGCAGGAAAAGACGACCCTGGTGCTCGGCACCGCGACACCGGGCGGCGGCTTTCCGGTCTACGGCGCCGCGTTCGCCGAGACCGTCAACGAGATCGATCCGACGCTGTCGGTGCAGCCGCGCAACACGCGCGGCAGCACCGAGAACATCCCGCTGATCGAGGCCGGCCAGCTCGACATCGCGTTGGTCACGGGCGAGCCGCTTTACGAAGCGGTCAACGGGATCGGGCGGGCGCCGGCCAAGCTGACCCTGATCACCGCGATGTACTCGACCCCGGGCATGTTCGTCGTCCGCGGCGACAGCCCGCATCGCAGCATCGCCGACCTGGTCGGCAAGCCGGTCGCGTTCGGCGCGAAAGGCTCGGGCCTCGTGATCCTCGCGCGCTATGTGCTCGACGGCCTCGGCTACGACATGGAGAAGGACTTCCAGGCGGTGTATCTGGATCGCGCCGGCGACGGCCCGACGATGGTGCAGGACGGCCGCGTCGCCGCGCTGTGGGGCGGCGGCAGCGGCTGGCCCGGCTTCACCGCGATGGCCGCGAGCCCGGGTGGCGCGCGCTTCATTGCCCCCGATGCGCAGCAGGCCGCGCGCATCGTCGCGAAGCACGCACTGCTGAAGCCGATGACGATCCCGGCCGGCAGCTACGCCGGCCAGTCGAGCCCGATCGCGTCGGTCGGCTCGTGGGCGTTCGTGATCGCACGGCCCGGCCTCGCCGACGATGCCGCGTACCGTCTTGCGCGCGCCTTGAACCGCGGCGAGGCCGCGCTCGCGAAGCGCCTGCCGCAGGCCGCCGAGACGACGAGCGCGAACACGGTGGCGTCGGCGCCGCGCGCCGACCTGATCCATCCAGGCGCGCAGCGCTACCTGAAGGAAGCCGGCCTGCTGCGCTGATCTGCTCGCTGCGGGACGCGGCCACGCGGCCGCTTGCCACGCGCTGAGCGGGGTTTACCGTGATGCGGAGGCGTTGAGGACCAGCGTTTTCGCCAGCTCGCGCAGGCGCGCCAGGAACGACTCGGCGGCGGGACCGAGCGTGCGGCCCTTGACGGTCAGGATCATGGTCGGCGTAGCCCACACCGGGATCGGGATCGGCAGGATCCGGAAGTGCGTGCGCGCATGGCCGAACGGCAGCAGCGAATGCGGAACGCAGGTCACGAAGCGGCCGCTCGCGAGCAGGTTCTGCCGCATGTTCAGCGAACCGGTCACCACCACGCGCTCCGGCGGCCCGAGACCCGCGGCCTCGAAGGCCTGAATGACCGGCGACTCGCGCATCAGCTCGTTGCGCGACAGCAGCCAGGTGTCATCAGCGAGCTCGCCGAGGTGCACGCGCCGTCGGCGGGCGAACGGATGGTCGGGGCCGACCGCGACGCGCAGCTGGTCGTGGAACAGCGGCTCGCCGACGACCTCGGCCGGCAACGGCATCGTCAGCGGCCGCGCGACCACGAAGTCGACCAGGCGCTCGCGCAGGAAGTGACCGATCAGCTCCGGCGACTGCCCCGATTCGATGGTGAGCCGCATGCGCGGATGGCGCGCAAGCTGCGCGGTGATGGTCGCCCCCACGACCCCGGCTTGCAGCGTCTCCATCGCGCCCAGCCGCACCTCGCCGGTCTCCGGGTCGGCGAGGTGGGCCAGCTCGCGCAACGTCCCCTGCAGCTCGTCGATCAGCCCCTTCGAACGGCGCACCAGCGCCGCGCCGAACTG
>JBDSAB010000077.1:0-4488 GCA_039922395.1 Caldimonas sp. | reverse complement strand
GGCAACGATTCGACGTTCAGCCTGTCGAGCCTGCAGATCGTCTTCAACTTCCTCGGCAATACCGACCCGACCGCGTTCGCGGCGTCCGGCGGCTTCGACCTGGACAACTTCATCCAGTCGCTCAACCCGCTGACCGGCGCAGTCACGGGCCTGTCGACGGTGTTCGGTCCCGAGCAGAGCTGGGGCAACGTGATCGACGCGAGCCGCATCACGGTGCAGTCGAGCGACTTCAACGTCACCCAGCTCGCGCTGCAGGCCGACGGGTCCTTCAACGTGGTGGCGGCCCCGGTTCCCGAGCTGTCGACGTGGCTGATGATGGCGCTCGGCCTGCTCTCGGTCACCGCCGTGGCCCGCCGCGGGCGCTCGCAGCAGGGCCTGCGCCGCATGGTTCACGCCGCCTGATGCGGCCAGTGCGGCGCGCGGCGGCTTGGCCGCGTGCGGCCAAGGCCGCGAAGCGGATGTCGACATGCTGCTGAGATGGCAGTTCGCCGTGTTGACACTGCTCGGCGCGGTCGCGCTCGCGCTGATGCTCGTCAACGCCGGTCTCTTCACGCTGAACCGCGATTCCCAGACTGCCCTCGGGCAGCGTCAGCAGTACGTGCAGCAGACCGTCGCGCTCGAGTCGCTGTATCGCGACATCGTCAAGGCGCTCGCCGAGCTGGCGGTGAAAGGCAACGACCCGCAGCTGATCGCGATCCTCAGCGCGCAAGGGCTCAGCGTCACGATCGACGGTCCGGGCAGTGCGGCACCCGCCACGTCTACTGCCGCCCCGGCGACCACCGCTGCGGCGCCAGCACGCAAGCCGGAGAAGGCGAAGTGACTTGGGGCCCGCGTTCCGACGCCGAGACGTTCTGATGCGATCCACGCTGACGGACGAAGAGGACAACGGCACACCGCGACACGGCGCCTTCGTGCCACTGCTGCTGCTCGCGCTCGCCGTGGTCGGCTGGCTCGCCTTCCAGTCGATGCAGTTGCTGCGCGAGCGAGAGCAACTGACGCTCATCGAATCGAGCCTGCAGCCTCAGGAGCAGAACGCGGCCAAGTTGCGCGGGTCGCTCGACGCCGTCGCCACCGCGACCGCGAAGCTGGCGGCGGCCGGCAATGCGAACGCCCGCGTGATCGTCGACGAGCTGCGCCGGCGCGGCGTGACGATCAATCCGAACGAAGGCGGCAAGCCGCCCTGAGCGCGGTCAGGCGATCAGCATCGCCCGGAAGTCGTTGACGTTGGTGTAGGTCGACCCGGTCACGACGAGGTCGCCGACCTTGTCGAAAAACAGGTAGGCGTCATTGCGGTCAAGGAACTCGCGCGCATTCGCGCCCACCGCCCCGCCACGCACCAGCGTGTCGGGCGTGACGATCGCGCCGGCGTTCTCCTCGACGCCGTCGATGCCGTCGGTGTCGGCGGCGAGGACCCAGACGCCGGGCTCGCCCTGCAGTGCGATCGCGCAGCCGAGCAGGAATTCGGTCGCGCGGCCGCCGCGCCCTGATTTGTTGCGCACCGTGACCGTGGTCTCGCCGCCCGACAGCACGACGCACGGTTTCGCGAACGGCTCGCCGTGGTGCGCGATATGGCGCGCCAGCGCTGCGTGCACCGAGCCAACCTCGCGCGACTCGCCTTCCATTTCGTCACTGAGCACGTGCACCGCCAGGCCGGCATCGCGCGCGACCGCCGCGGCGGCGTGCAGCGACTGCAGCGGCGTCGCGATCAGATGCACGGCGTTGCCGTCGAACGCGGGGTCGCCCGGCTTCGGCGATTCGAACGCGCCGCTTTCGAGGCCGGCCCGCGCCGCGGCCGGAATCTCGATGCCGTGGCGCGCCAGGATCGCCAGCGTGTCGGCACAGGTCGTCGGGTCGGGCACCGTCGGACCGCTGCCGATCGTCTCGGGCGCATCGCCCGGCACGTCGCTGATCAGCAGCGTGACGACGCGCGCCGGCGCGCACATCTCGGCCAGGCGTCCGCCCTTGATCGCCGACAGGTGCTTGCGCACCGTGTTCATCTCGCCGATCGCGGCACCGGAACGCAGCAGCGCCTTGTTGACCGCCTGCTTCTCCTCGAGCGAAATGCCTTCGGCCGGCAGCACGAGCAATGACGACGCGCCGCCGGACATCAAGCACAGCACGAGGTCGTCGGCGGTCAGCCCGCGCGCCATCTGCGCGATGCGCGCGGCGGCCTCGCGGCCGGCCGCGTCGGGCACCGGATGCGCGGCCTCGACGACCTCGATGCGCACCTTGCCGTCGCGTTGCAGCTGCTGAAACGCCGGCGGCACCGCGTCGTAGCGCGTGACGACGAGACCCGACATCGGCGCATCGGCCGGCCACAACGCTTCAACTGCCGCGGCCATCGCGCCGCCCGCTTTGCCGGCACCGAGCACGACAGTGCGGCCTCTCGGCGGCGGGGGGAGGAACGCAGCGATGGTCGGCCCGGGAACCGCCTTTGCGATCGCGGTGTCGAGCAGTGCCCGCAGGAATCCGCGCGGGTCGGCGGTGGGTGACGGAACAGGGATCAGCATGCTCAGACTGGGCAGAAGCGCCGCCGCGCCGCTCTACGCGGCCGCGCGCCGACGTCGACGCTCAAGCGGCGCCGTCTTTCGCGACCGGGTGATTCGCCATCAGCTCGAGCGCGCGCACCGTCGCCGAATGGTCGAGATCCTGCATGCCGTTCGCGGCGCAGACCTGCATCAGCTGCGCCGCACCGGCCGTCTGCGGCAGCGCCACGCCGAGTGCCCGTGCCCCGGCGAGCGCCAGGCTCAAGTCCTTCTGATGCAGCCCGATCCGAAAGCCGGGCGCGAAGGTGCGCTTGATCATCCGCTCGCCGTGCACTTCGAGGATGCGCGAGGCGGCGAACCCGCCCATCAGCGCTTGGCGCACCTTGGCCGGGTCGGCGCCGGCCTTGCTCGCGAACACCAGCGCTTCGCCGACTGCGGCGATGTTCAGCGCGACGATGATCTGGTTGGCGACCTTGCAGGTCTGGCCGTCGCCGTTGGCGCCGACCAGCGTGATGTTCTTGCCCATCAGTTCGAACAGCGGCTTGATGCGCTCGAACGTGGCTTCGGGGCCGCCGACCATGATGGTCAGCGTGCCGGATTTCGCGCCGACTTCGCCGCCGGAGACCGGCGCGTCGAGGTAGTCGCAGCCGAGCGCGTTGATGCGCTTGGCGAAATCCTTGGTCTCGATCGGCGAGATCGAGCTCATGTCGACGACGGTCTTTCCTTTCGACAAGCCGGCGGCGACGCCGTCGTCGGCGAACAGAACCTTCGCCACGTCGGGCGTGTCCGGAACCATGATGAAGACGATGTCGGCGCGCTCGGCCACGCCTTTCGCGGTGATGCAGACCGTTGCACCACGCTCCGCGATCTCCGGCGCGAGCTTGCCGCGCGTGAACACGAACAGCTGGTGGTCGGCCTTGATCAGGTGGCCCGCCATCGGCGCGCCCATGATGCCCAGGCCAATGAAGCCGATCTTGAGCGGTGTGCTCGTCATGCTGATTTCCTTCTTGCGGTTTCGAGCCAATGCAGCCCGGCTTCGGTGGTGTCCGCGGGCTTGTACTCGCAGCCAATCCAGCCGTCGTAGCCGATGCGATCGAGCGCGGCGAACACGCGCTCGTAAGCGATCTCGCCGGTGCCGGGTTCGTTGCGGCCTGGGTTGTCAGCGAGCTGGATGTGGCCGATTCGCGCGAGGTGCTTCGTCATCGTCGCTATCAGCTCGCCTTCCATGCGTTGTGCGTGGTAGATGTCGTACTGAACGAAGAGATTGTCGGAGCCAACCTCGTCGATGATCGCCAGCGCATCGGCCGTGCGGCTCAGGTGAAAGCCGGGGATGTCGAAGGTGTTGATCGGCTCGATCAGCAGCCGGATGTTGACCTCCTTCAGCGCCGTGGCGGCGAAGCGCAGGTTGCCGACCAAGGTGTCGCGGATCGTCTCGTCGCTGTACCCGCTCGGCGTCTTGCCGGCAAGGCAGTTGAGGCGCGGCACGCCGAGCGCCGTGCCGTACGCGATCGCCTTCGCGACGCCGTCACGAAACTCCGCGACGCGATCGGGCAGGCAGGCGATGCCGCGCTCACCGCCAGCCCAGTCGCCGGCCGGCAGGTTGTGCAGCACGAGTTCGAGTCGGTTCGCGACGAGCTGGTTCTTGATCTCGGCGACGGGGAAGTCATACGGGAACAGGAACTCGACAGCCGTGAAACCAGCGCGCGCGGCGCGCTCGAAGCGGTCGAGGAACGGAACCTCGGTGAAGAGCATCGTCAGGTTGGCGGAGAAGTTGGTCATGGTGTCGCTCCCACTCAGTCCAACATGCCGATGGCGGTGGGCGCATCGGCCAGGCTCGTCGCCAGTTCCTCGAACTCGTTGATCGCGTCGATCTCGGTACCCATCGAAATGTTGGTGACGCGCTCCAGCATCACCTCGATCACGACCGGCACGCGGTGCTCGACCATCCACGCTTCGGCCTGCTTGATCGCCGGCGCGATCTCTTCCTGCTTGTGCACGCGCA
>JBDSAB010000076.1:0-11200 GCA_039922395.1 Caldimonas sp. | reverse complement strand
GCGCGGTGGCCGGCCTCGACCTCGATCGCCGGCGGCACGACCGCGCGACAGGCCTCGACGGCGAACCCGCAGCGCGGATGGAAGCGGCAGCCGGAAGGCGGCTGCGCGAGATTGGGCGGCTCGCCGTCGATCGGCCGCAGCTTCTCGCCGCGCCGGGTGTGCGCCGGCAGCGCAGCGAGCAGCGCCCGCGTGTACGGATGCGCCGGCCGGCTCACGACCTGCGCCGTCGTGCCGGACTCGACGATCTTGCCGGCGTACATCACCGCGACGCGGTCGCAGGTCTGCGCGACGACACCGATGTCGTGGGTGACGAGCAGCACGCTCATGCCGAGGTCGCTGCGCAGCGTCAGGATCAGCTTCAGGATCTGGTCCTGCACCGTGACGTCGAGCGCGGTGGTCGGCTCGTCGGCGATCAGCAGCTTGGGCCGGCAGGCGAGCGCGATCGCGATCAGCACGCGCTGCCGCATGCCGCCGCTGAAGGCGTGCGGATACTCGTGGTGGCGCCGCTCGGCGGCCGGCACGCCGACCGCGCCGAGCATCTCGATCGCTGCGGCGCGCGCCTGCCGCGCCGTCAGGCCGCGGTGCTGCTGCAGGCCCTCGGCGATCTGCGCGCCGACCCGCATCGTCGGGTTCAGCGAGGTCATCGGGTCCTGGAAGATCATCGAGATCTCGCTGCCGCGCAGCGCGCTCCATTCGCGCGCATTCAACGCGCCGAGGTCGCGACCGGCGAAGCGGACCGTGCCCTCGATCGCCTTCGGCGGGGAGCCGCCGAACAGCCGGATCAGCGAGCGGCAGGTCACCGTCTTGCCGCAGCCCGACTCGCCGACCAGGCCGAACACCTCGCCGGCCTCGATCCGGAAGCTGACGCCGTCGACCGCGGTGAGGTCGCGCCCCGGCAGCGCGAAGCGGACCCGCAGGTCCTCGACCTCGAGCAGCGGCGATGCGGCGACGGCGCTCATCCCTTCGGCCGCAGAAAGTCGTCGAGGCCTTCGCCGAGCACGGTGAAGGTGATGCCGACGTAGACGATCGCGAGGCCCGGGAAGACCGAGATCCACCAGGCGTCCTGCAGAAAGGTGCGGCCCTCGGCGATCATCAGGCCCCACTCGGGCGTCGGCGGCTGGATGCCGAGGCCGAGGAAGCCGAGCGACGTGACCGCGAGGATCGTCAGCACGACGTCCGACATCATGAAGATGATCGACGGCGTGATCACGTTCGGCAGGATGTGGCGCAGCATCACGCGCGCATGGCCGTAGCCGAGCAGGCGCGCCGCCTGCGCGTACTCGGCGCGGCGCGCGACCAGCACCTCGGCGCGCACGATGCGCGCGAACGAGATCCAGACGACGAGCGCGAAGGCCAGGTACAGGTTGGCGATGCCGGGGCCGAGCGAGCCGACGATCGCGATCACCAGCACGTAGTGCGGAAAGGCGAGCAGCACGTCGACCAGGCGCATCAGCGCGCGATCGAACCAGCCGCCGAAGTAGCCCGACGCCAGGCCGATCAGGCTGCCGATGAAGAACGGCAGCACCACGCAGACGGCGACGACCTGCAGGTCGACGAAGGTCGCGGCGAGCACGCGCGCGAGCACGTCGCGGCCGAGCTCGTCGGTGCCGAACGGATGGGCCGCGCCGGGCCGCTGCAAGGCCACGGCGAAGTCGATCTCGATCGGGTCCCAGCGCACCAGATGGGGACCGAACGCGCCGGCGAGGAGCAGCGCGGCCAGCATCGCGAGGCCGACCTGCAGGTTGCGGTTGCCGGCCAGGCGCCGCCAGCGCTCGCTCGATGGCGCGCTCATCCGGCGAGCGACAGGCGCGGGTCGACGGCGACGTAGGCGAGGTCGGCGAGCAGGTTGATCGCGACGACGAGCAGCGCGAACATCACCGTCAGGCCCTGCACGACCGGGTAGTCGCGCGCCGAGATCGACGCGACCAGCAGGTGGCCGAGGCCCGGGATGCCGAACACCGTCTCGACGACGACGGTGCCGCCGATGACCCAGCTCGTGTGCACCGCGAGGATCGAGATCGTCGACATCAGAGAGTTGCGCAGCACATGGCGCCACAGCACGCTGCGCTCGGGCAGGCCCTTGGCGCGCGCGGTGTCGATGTAGTCGGCGCCGAGCACGCCGATGATCGAGCTGCGCAGCGCGCGGATCGTCAGCGCCGCGGTACCGAGGCCGATGACCAGGGACGGCAGCACGAGGTGGCGCAGGTGGCCGAGGAAGCCGTCGCCGTAGCCCGAGACCGGAAAGATCGGGACCGCGATCGACAGCAGCAGCACGAGCAGCAGGCCGAGCCAGAACGCCGGCATCGACATCGCCGCGATGAAGACCAGCTTGATCGCCTGATCGGCCCAGCCGCCGCGCCGCACCGCCGAGAGCAGCGCGAGCGGCACTGTCAGCACGACGGCGATCAAGGTGCTGAGGCCGACCAGGGCCAGGGTCGGCCAGAGCCGCTCGACCATCTCGATGCCGACCGCGCGCCGCGACGCGATCGACAGACCGAAGCTGCCGGTCACGATGTCGCCGAGAAATCCGAAGTACTGCTGCCAGAGCGGCCGGTCGAGGCCGAGCTGGCGCGTCAGCGCGGCGATGTCTTCGGCGTTGCCGCGCGCGCCGAGCATCAGCGTGGCCGGGTCGCCCGGCATCACGCGCAGCAGCAGGAAGGCGACCGCGGTGATGCCGATCAGCACCGGGACAAGCTGCAGCAGCCGGCCCAGCAGGAACCAGACGATCTTCAACGGCGCGCGGCCTCGGACCGGGCCGTCACGCTAGCGGATGTCGGCGTCGCGCAGGTCGTAGTTCGAGGTCCGCATCAACGTGAACCCGCTGACGTTCTTGCGGTGCGCGAAGGTCAGCGACTGGCGGTACAGGAAGATGAACGGGGCGCCCTCGTGGGCGCGCTGCTCGATCTCCTTGAACATCTTGCCGCGCTCCTCGCCTTCGAGCGTGCGGCGCTCGAGCGCATAGAGCTCGTTGATGCGCTCGTCCTTCCACTGCGTGTGATAGGCGTTGGCGCGCTCCGGGTTGACGACCAGGAAGCCGATCAGCTGGTCGGGGTCGATCGTGTCGCTCGAGGCCCGGCTCAGCGACATCTCGAAGTTGCCGGCCTTCGTGGTGCCGAACTGCGAGCTCGACTCGATGTTCTGCAGCTCGACCTCGACGCCGACCCGCTTCAGCGAGGCCTGCAGCACCGCCGCGACCTGGCGCGCGGTCGCATCGCCGCCGGCGACCAGCATGCTGGTCTTGAAGCCGTTCGGCAGGCCGGCCGCCGCGAGCAGCGCCTTCGCCTTGTCGACGTCGTACGGGTAAGGCTTCAGGTCGGCGTTGTGGTGCGCCATCAGCGGCAGCGGCGAATTGGCGATCGCGCCGTTGCCGCGCAGGATGTTCTGCACCAGCGGCGCCTTGTCGACCGCGTAGTTCAGGGCCTGGCGCACGCGCACGTCGTCGAACGGCTTCTTCGTCGTGTTGAGCTGCACCAGGTCGGTCCGGAACGCGTTGACGACGCCGACCGCGACGTTCGGATCGCTCTTCAGCCCGTCGACCTGGTTGAACGGGATGCCGATGATCGCGTCGAGCTCGCCGGCCTTCAGCTTCAGCACGCGCGAGTTGTCCTCCGGCAGGATCTCGATCGTCACGCCGTCGAGCTTCGGCTTGCCGGCTTCCCAGTAGTGCGGGTTCTTGACCATCGTCTGCTTCTGGCCACGTGCCCACTGCGTCAGCACGAACGGGCCCGAGCCGACCGGCTTGTCGAAGAACGCTGCGCCCTGGCTTTCGACCAGCTTGGCCGGCAGGATCGACGCGCTGAACATGGCGAGGTTGTTCAGCATCGGCGTGAACGGCGTGTCGAGCCGCATCACGATCGTGCGCGCGTCGACGACGCGGTACTCGGTGATCGGGCGAAAGAAGCGACCCCACTGCGATTTCTCGCCGGCGGCGCGGCGCAGCGAGAACTCGACGTCCTGCGCGGTCACCGGGTCGCCGTTCGAGAACTTCGCGTTCGCGCGCAGCTTGAACTCGTACTCCTTGCCGTCGGAGCTGACCTTCCACGACTCGGCCACGCCGGGCTCGAGCCGGGTGCCGTCGCGGCTCGGCCGGACCAGCTGGTCGAACAGCAGCAGCTGGGTCCAGATCGACGGGTTGTCGCTCGAGGCGATCGGGTCGGTCGACAGCGCGTCGGCGGTGACGCCGAGCCGCAAGGTCGCAGCGGCAGCGGTCTGCGCGCCCGCAAGCGTCAGGACGATCGCAAGAACGGCTGAGAAGAGAACGGTCGCCCGGCTGGACATGAGTGCACCCCCGAAGATGTTTTGATGTCGGCCCGTGGCCGGGCCGTGGCCGCAGTATCCAAGAGCGCGGCGCCGCCGCCAATCATCAAAGCAGCGGGGTTGCATAACCTTTCGGCATGGCCGCGCCGGCCGGCCGCCGTTTGCGGCCGGGCGCAAAATCGCAGGCCTCCCTGCCAAACCATCTCGAAGAGCCCACCATGTACCAAGACAGCCAACTCCTCATCGACGGCTCCTGGGGCCCCGCCTCGGCCGGCCGCACCCACCCGGTCGTCAACCCGGCCACCGGCCAGACCATCGGCACCTTCGCCTGGGCCGACAAGTCCGACCTCGACCGCGCGCTCGAATCCGTCGACAAGGGCTTCAAGGTCTGGAAGAAGGTCTCGGCGCACGAGCGCTCGAAGATCATGCGCAAGGCCGCGAACCTGCTGCGCGACCGCGTCGAGCACATCGCGACCCTGATGACGATGGAGCAGGGCAAGACCCTCGCCGAGGCGAAGGCCGAGATCCAGAACGGAGCCGACACCATCGACTGGTTCGCCGAGGAAGGGCGGCGCGCCTACGGCCGCGTGATCCCGGCGCGCGCCGAGGGCGTGTACCAGCTCGTCGTCAAGGAGCCGGTCGGCCCGGTCGCCGCCTTCACGCCGTGGAACTTTCCGATCAACCAGATCGTGCGCAAGCTCTCGGCCGCGCTCGCCGCCGGCTGCTCGATCATCGTGAAGGCGCCCGAGGAGACGCCGGCATCGCCGGCCGAGCTGATCCGTGCGTTCGTCGATGCGGGCGTGCCGCCCGGCACCGTGAACCTGGTCTACGGCGACCCGGCCGAGATCTCGAGCTACCTGATCCCGCACCCGGTGATCCGCAAGATCTCGTTCACCGGCTCGACGGTCGTCGGCAAGCAGCTCGCCGCGATGGCCGGCCAGCACATGAAGCGCGCGACGATGGAGCTCGGCGGCCACGCGCCGGTGATCGTGTTCGACGACGCCGACGTCGCGATCGCGGCGAAGGTGATGGCGGCGAGCAAGTTCAGGAACGCTGGCCAGGTATGCATCTCGCCGACGCGATTCTTGGTGCAGGAAGGCGTGTACGACAGCTTCGTCGAGCAGTTCGTCGCCAACACCAAGCGCCTGAAGGTCGGCAACGGCCTCGAGACCGGCATGAACATGGGCGCGCTCGCGAACCCGCGCCGCGCCACCGCGATGGAAGCCAACATGGAGGACGCGAGCAAGCACGGCGGCAAGGTCCGCACCGGCGGCCACCGCATCGGCAAGGACGGCAACTTCTGGGAGCCGACCGTCGTGACCGAGCTGTCGAACGACGCGAAGGCGATGAATGACGAGCCGTTCGGCCCGCTCGCGGTGATCAACCCGTTCAAGACCTTCGACGATGCGGTGACCGAAGCCAACCGGCTGCCGTTCGGACTGGCGGCGTACGCGTGGACGAAGTCGGCGAAGACCGCGCAGGCGATCGCCGCGAACGTCGAGACCGGGATGATCTCGATCAACCACGTCGGGCTCGGGATTCCCGAAGTGCCGTTTGGTGGGGTGAAGGATTCGGGGTATGGGTCGGAAGGCGGCAGCGAGGCGATCGAGCCGTATCTGAATCCGAAGTTTGTGACGCAGGCAGGGTTGTAGGGCGCGGCCGAACATTCGCGGTGGATCGAGTGGGCGGGGCGCCGATTCTTGGATCGGCGTCCCGCTGCGTTTTGACGGGAGCGCGTTGGCGTATTGGTTACGGCTTTCAAAATTGCGGGACTAACCAGTGGGCTGCGCTTGTGCTGCCTATATCAAGCTAGCCAAAAGCAAGCCCATGCGGATTCGCCGTCGGTACCGTTTTGTAGTACCATATACTTGTGAAGCGTAAGCATCAGCGAACTCTTGAGGCGATCTTTGCTCATCCCGTCGGCGCGAACATTCAGTGGCGGGACGTAGAAGGCCTATTTCAAGAGCTCGGAGCCGAACTGAGCGAACGCGAGGGAAGTCGAATAGCCGTGGTCCTGTTCAATGAAGTGCGTGTTTTTCATCGCCCGCATCCTTCGCCGAACACCGACAAAGGCGCCGTCGCGAGCATTCGCAAATGGTTTGAACAGCACGGAGTTGCACCATGAACCTGATGAGTCTTAAGGAGTACAGCGCGAAGATTGAGTACGACGCGGAGTTAGACCTCTTCCGCGGTGAGATTCTGGGTCTGACTGGCGGAGCGGACTTCTATGGCAAGAATCCGACGGAACTTCGTGCTGAGTTCAAGAAGTCTCTCCAGGTGTTCTTGGAAGTTTGCGCTGAGAAAGGCATCGAGCCGAAGCGAAACTACTCGGGCAAGTTCAATCTGCGCATTCCTGTCGAGTTGCACGAAAAGCTCGCCATCGTTGCCGAAGCAGAAGGCAAGAGCCTGAACGCACTTGCGCAGGAGGCGCTGCTACAGCGCGTTGCAGCGTAGAGCTGTCGACTAACTTGGTGCCTGACCTTTCCATCGAGCGGACGCCCTTCGGCAGATTGCGCTTGCTTGCGACCGCCGCGCATGCCAAACGTTAGGCGTCAGAGGTTGGCACGCCGCTTCCGTCGAACTACCTTGTTCAACTCACTGTGCTTGAACTGCTCTTCGAGGTCTTTGGCGAATTTCTTCTGCAGGCAATTGGAGAGGTTCTCTTTGAAATCGGCCTTCATTCACTGGCCCAGCCCTTCCGAAAGCGGAGGAATCCTTGGGTCGCGGCGATCGGCTACGCATTCCTCGGTGCCGTTGCTGGCGGGCTAAGTCTCCTCGTCTTCCAGGGAAACTTTGCGTCGCAGTCCTGGCGCATTGCCAATCTCATCATCACGCCCATAGCGGTCGGCGGCATCATGGCGCTTGTTGGTGCTGTCCGATCGAGTCGGGGGCAAGAACTGTTCCGCATCGATCGTTTCGCATATGGCTACCTCTTCGCTCTCTCACTGGCTCTCATAAGATACTGGTTTGCGCGGTGACGCTAGGTATCTTGGCCGCAAGTCGCGGCTTGAAATCCAATTCAAAGGCAATGGAGACAGATGAATGTTTAGCCACGTGATGATCGGCTCGAATGACATCGAGCGCTCAAAGCGCTTTTATGACGCCGTGCTCGGTGTTCTCGGAGCAGGGGAGCCGCTACGAAACCAGAACAATACGGGTCAAGTTCGCCTCTTTTATCGGCACGACGGTAGTTCGTTCTGTGTCAGCGAGCCGATCGACGGAGAGTCAGCCACTTCAGCCAATGGCGGAACTATCGGCTTCAAGTGCAGCTCACCAGACCAAGTGCGGAACTTCCACGATGTGGCTGTCGCGAACGGTGGAACCTCGATCGAAGATCCGCCGGGGCTGCGTGAGGGCAAGCTCGGCGCGATGCACCTGTCCTATGTGCGCGATCCGGACGGCAACAAGCTCTGTGCGCTCCATCGGCCGAAGTAGGCTGCGCTGCGCTACCGCAACTGGCTCACAAGCATTCCGCGTGTGGAGGCCGCTTCGCGTCCTCTGGCCCGCCGCTCATGTCAAACGTTAAGGCACACGAGAAAGCCGCGCATGCCTACGCTCTGCGCAGAGGAGAACCAATGCATGAAGGCTCATGCCACTGTGGCGCGGTTCGGCTCACCTTGCCGTCCACGCCGACCGTCGCCACCGACTGCAACTGCTCGCGGTGCCGCCGGATCGGCGGTCCGTGGGTCTACTTCGAGTTCGGCACGGTCAGGATCACTGGGCATCCCGAGAACACCGCCGAGTACATCTGGGGCGACAAGACGCTTCGAAGCATTCACTGCAAGTCATGTGGGTGCGTCACCCACTGGGAGCCGATCGACCGAACGCCAGGCTCTCGGCATGGCGTGAACCTCGGTAATTTCGATCCCGCGCTCATCGCCTCGGTGCGCGTGCGTCGATTCGACGGAGCCGACACGTGGCAGTTCATCGCCGAGTAGTCGACCGGTCTTCTTGTATGCCTTCTCCGCGATACGCCCTGTTGGCCTGTGCCGCGACGCTGCAGAGCGGGCCCGCATTCGCGAGCAAGGAAGGCGCGGGCCTTGTCGACGCCGTCCGCGTGATCGTCGCGATCGCGCTGGTCGCGTTCACCGCCTGCGTGGCGGGAGGCGCCCTCCATGGCGCCATCAAGGCGAGCCGGAATGGCGAGTCCATACCGGCCGCGATCCCGCGCGGGCTGCTGAAAGGACTGATCGCATTCGCGATCGTCGGCGCGGCGTCGGTGGGTGTGTTGACGGTCCTCGGCATGCTGTGGGTCGCCTACTCGTTCCTGTACGTCTACGTGCTCAACCCAGACGCCGGCCGATGAGCCAGATGGCTGCTATCCCCGGCCGGTCCGGACAGCCTGCCGACCACGCGGGAACGACCGACCCGGTGCGGGTCGAACTCGTCTCCGCGCCGCAGCACGAGTCGCTCGTCGACCTGCTCTGCGAACTGCACGCTTATTACCACTCGGACGCCTCGGTGCCGCGGGACGGGGTGCGGACCTATCTCGTCGACACGCTGCTTGCCGCCGACTCGCCGCTTCGTCTGGTCGTGGCGACCGACGCGGCTGGCGCAGTGCTCGGCTTCGCCGCCATCTCGCTGACCTATTCGCTTGTCGATCCGGCCCCCGACAAGCGTCGGCACTGCTGGCTCAAGGAGCTCTACGTGCGGACGTCGACCCGAAGCCGCGGCGTCGGCAGCGCGCTGATGGCGTGGGTCGCACGCTACGCGGTCGAACACGGCTGCGCGCGGATCGACTGGCCGGTGCAGGCCGCGAACGCCAGAGGCCAGGCGTTCTACGAAGGGCTCGGTGCGACGCAAGTGGTCGAGCGGCTCAGCTACCGGCTGGCCGAGCCGGGGCTGAGCCGGCTTGCCGGCGTCGAGCCGAAGTCGCCACAGCTCTAAAGGCTAAAGCCCCGCGTGCGACTCAACGGAATTCTTCGATCATGGAACGAAGGCCGAGGGTTCGGCTTCATCGCACCGACGCACGGCGGAGCAGAGCTGTTCGTCCACATCTCCGCATTCCCGCGCGATGGCTCGCGACCGGTCGAGGGCGAATCGCTCAGCTATGAACTGGGTCGAGGCACCAACGGAAAGCCGCAGGCGGTGCGCGTCATTCGGCAAGCAATCGGATCGCGTGCTCCCAAGACTCAGATGCCGAAGCGGCGCGCCCGGAGCGCAAGTCCGCTGCGCGGCATCGCAATGGTCGGTCTCGTGGTGACTGTCCTCGCCTTCGGCTACAACCAGTTCGCCAAGAGTCCTGGCCGCTCCGCGGCCGCGCTCTCTGCGCCAGTGAACTTGCAAGCGTCACCCCCGAGTGCCTATCGGTGCGACGGGAGGACTTACTGCTCGCAGATGACCTCTTGCGCCGAAGCGACGTACTTCCTGAAAAACTGTCCCGGCGTGAAGATGGATGGCAACAATGACGGCGTACCGTGCGAGCAGCAATGGTGCCGATGAACCCAGCCGGACCACCGAACCATGACCCCACTTTCGCCCAACGCCCAACTCGTCTCGACCATCTTCGAGCAGGTCGCGCAAGGCAATGGCGCTCCCTTCTGGGAAGCGTGCCACGACGACATCGTCTGGCGCACGATCGGCTCCGGGTCGTGGAGCGGCGAGTTCGTCGGCAAGCAGACCATCATCGACGAGATCTTCCGTCCGCTCAATCGCGTGCTCGCCGAGCGCGCGACGATTCCCGGCCGGCTGATCGACGGCGGCGACGTCATCGTCCTGCAGGCCCGCGGCAAGAACCTCACGCGCGACGGCCAGCGCTACGACAACGACTACGCGTTCGTGATCCATTTCAGGGACGGCAAGATCGCCCGCTACGAGGAGTACTGCGACACGGACCTGATCGCCCGCGTCCTGCCCGATCGCAACGCCGCCAAGGCGATGGCGTCGAAGTCGGCCTGATCCAGCGCCGTCCTCCGCCCGTTCGGTGACCCCGACCGACGTCATCTTCCGGCCGGCCGACGAGGCCGATGCGCACTGCCTGAGCGCGCTCGCCACCCAGGTCTTCTTCGAGACGTATGCGACGTCGGGGATCCGCATGGCCCTGGTCCGCGAAGCGGAGTCGCAGTTTGCCGTGCGAGCGGTCGTCGAGCGGTTGCGCCGGCCCGATGGCCGAACGATGCTCGCCGAGTGCGACGGCCATCTGATCGCCTTCGCGGAAGTCGTCCTCGGCGCTCGGCACCCGCTGGTGCCGCAGGGCGAGGTGGCCGAGCTGACCCGGCTCTACGTGCAGTCGCCGTTCCTTCGCCGAGGCATCGGTCGCCGGCTTCTGCAGCACGCCGAAGCGTTGGCGTCGACCGAGGGCGCTGCGACCCTGTGGCTCACGGCATGGGTCGGCAATGCGCGGGCGCTGTCGTTCTACGCGAGCCAGGGCTACGAGCGATTGGGTAGCACCCCGTACACGTTCGAAGGCGAGGTCTTCGAGAACACGCTGTTCGCCAAGGCGCTCGCAGCGATGCGGCCCGCGCAGTAAGCTGGCGCCCGTGCCCTACCAAATCCCTGACGATGAGCCCTGAACGATCACCGGCCAAGCCTTTCATGAACCTCGACGAGGTCGAGTTCGACGACATCGAGGAGAACGGCCTCTACACCTCGAAGCGCGGCAC
Organism: Caldimonas sp.; assembly: GCA_039922395.1. Taxonomy (GTDB): domain Bacteria; phylum Pseudomonadota; class Gammaproteobacteria; order Burkholderiales; family Burkholderiaceae_C; genus Schlegelella_A. Next base: position 341 of record JBDSAB010000076.1, on the reverse strand, counting down.
CATCAGCGACCACATCGGTGCGCGGCGGCTCGGCTACAACCTGACGGTCGTCGCGCCCGGCGCGGCGCAGTGCCCGTTCCATAGCCACCACGCCGAGGAAGAGATGTTCCTGATCCTCGACGGCGAGGGCGAGCTGCGCTTCGGCGACAAGCGCTACCCGATCCGCCGCCACGACGTGATCGCCTGCCCGACCGGCGGCGCCGAAGTCGCGCATCAGATCCTCAACACCGGGACGAGCCCGCTGCGCTACCTGGCCCTGTCGAACGTCGCCGAGGTCGAGTCGTGCGAGTACCCCGACTCGCAGAAGATCTCGATCGTGGCCGGCCAGCGCGGCGCGCGCA
>JBDSAB010000075.1:0-2580 GCA_039922395.1 Caldimonas sp. | reverse complement strand
TGGTCGGCATCAGCGTGACCCTGGTCTCGGTGTTCCTGCCGATGGCGTTCTTCGCCGGCTCGGTCGGCAACATCTATCGGCAGTTCTCGCTGGTGATGGTCAGCTCGATGCTGTTCTCGGTGTTTCTCGCGCTGTCGCTGACGCCGGCGCTCTGCGCGACGTTCCTGAAGCCGGTCGAGGCCGGCCACAAGCACGAGAAGGGCGGCTTCTTCGGCTGGTTCAACCGCGGCTTCAAGGCGACGACGCACGGCTACGAGAACTGGGTCGCGAAGATCCTGCGCCGCACCGGCCGCTTCCTGATCCTGTTCGCGCTGATCGTCGGCCTCACCGTCTTCATGTTCCTGCGCATGCCGTCGTCGTTCCTGCCGACCGAGGACCAGGGCTACCTGATCGCGAACGTGCAGCTGCCGCCGGGTGCGACGCAGGGCCGCACCCTGGCCGTGATGCAGCAGGCCGAAGGCTTCTTCCTGAACCAGCCCGAGATCTCGCAGATGGTCAGCGTGCTCGGCTTCAGCTTCTCGGGCAGCGGCCAGAACGCCGCGCTCGCCTTTGTGACCCTGAAGCCGTGGGACGAGCGCGAGGGCCCGGCGCACTCGGCGCAGGGCGTCGCGGGGCGCGCGTTCGGCGCGCTGTCGAAGGTCCGCGATGCGTTCATCTTCGCGCTGGTGCCGCCGGCGATTCCGGAGCTCGGCACCGCCACCGGCTTCTCGTTCCGGCTCCAGGACCGCGGCAGCAACGGCCATGCGGCCCTGCTCGCGGCGCGCAACCAGATGCTCGGCGAAGCGGCCAAGAGCAAGATCCTCGCCGGTGTCCGACCCGACGGCCTCGAGGACGCGCCTCAGCTGCAGGTCGACATCGACCGCGACCGCGCGAGCGCGCTCGGCGTCTCGTTCGACACCATCAACGCGGCGCTGTCGACGGCGCTCGGCTCGACCTATGTCAACGACTTCCCGAATGCCGGGCGACTGCAGCGCGTCGTCGTGCAGGCCGATGCGCCCGAGCGCATGCAGCCGGACGACCTGCTGCAGATCAACGTGCTCAGCAGCCAGGGCAAGCCGGTGCCGATGGCCGCGTTCGCGACCACGCGCTGGGTCACCGGGCCGATCCAGACGATCCGCTTCAACGGCTACCCGACGATGCGGATCTCGGGCGACGCCGCACCCGGCTATTCGACCGGCGACGCGATGACCGAGATGGAACGGCTCGCGTCGCAGCTGCCGGCCGGCTTCGCCTTCGAATGGACCGGGCAGTCGCGCGAGGAGCGCCTGTCGGGTTCGACCGCGACGATCCTGCTCGGCTTCTCGCTGCTCGCGGTGTTCCTGTGCCTGTCCGCGCTCTACGAGAGCTGGTCGATCCCGTTCTCGGTGCTGCTCGCGGTGCCGCTCGGGGTGCTCGGCGCGGTGCTCGGGGCGACGTTCCGCGACATGCCGAACGACGTCTTCTTCAAGGTCGGCCTGATCACCGTGATCGGGCTGTCGGCGAAGAACGCGATCCTGATCATCGAGTTCGCGAAGGATCTGCACGCGCAGGGCAAGGACCTCGTCCAGGCCACGCTCGAGGCGGTCCATCTGCGCTTCCGGCCGATCCTGATGACGTCGATCGCGTTCATCCTCGGCGTGCTGCCGCTGGTCGTCTCGACCGGCGCCGGCTCGGCCAGCCAGCGCGCGATCGGCACCGGCGTGATGAGCGGGATGATCACCGCGACGGTGCTCGCGGTCTTCTTCGTGCCGGTCTTCTTCGTCGTCGTGCGGCGCTTCTTCAAGGGCAGCGACCGCCAGCGCAAGATTTACGCGCACGAGATGGACGGGCCGGCCAAGCCGGCACCTGCAGGCGGGGCGAGCCATGACTGATCCGGTATCGCGACGAGTCGCGCCGGCCTCGTCGGGTCGCCGCGTGGCGCGCCTGACTCTGGCGGCTTCCGCGGCGGCAACGCTGGTCCTTTCCGGCTGCATGAACCTGATCCCGGCCTACGAGCGGCCGGCCGCGCCGGTCGCCTCGACGTATCCGGCCGAGACCACGCCGGCCGCTGCGGCCGGTGCCGTCGCTGCTGCCGACATCGAGTGGCAGCGCTTCTTCGCCGACGCGCGCCTGAAGCGGCTGATCGAGGCGGCGCTGCAGAACAACCGCGACCTGCGCATCGCGGTGCTCAACATCGAACAGACGCGCGCGCTCTACCAGGTCCGGCGTGCCGACGAGCTGCCGACCGTCGGCGCCGGCGCCACCGCGCAGCGGACTCCGGGCGGCAACGGCAATGTCGTCAGCAGCTACGCGGTCGGCCTGCAGGTCAGCAGCTACGAGCTCGACCTGTTCGGCCGCGTGCGCAGCCTGAGCCAGGCCGCGCTGGCCCAGTACCTCGGCACGACCGAGGCGCGCAAGGCGGTGCAGATCAGCCTGATCTCGTCGCTCGCGAATGCTTACCTGAGTCTGCTCGCCGACGACGAATTGCTTCGCGTGACGCGCCAGGCGCTGACGACGCGTGAGGAATCGCTGCGGCTCACCAAGCTCAAGTTCGACTACGGCGCGGCGTCCGAGCTTGACTTCCGCCAAGCCGAGTCGCTGCTCGAGAGCGCGCGCGCGACC
>JBDSAB010000074.1:0-3956 GCA_039922395.1 Caldimonas sp. | reverse complement strand
TGGCCGTGGTCCTGGTGCATCACCAGCGGCACCTTCGGCCAGCTCTCGATCGCGGCCTGGATCAGGTGCTTGATGAAGTGCTCGCCGGCGTACTTGCGGGCGCCGGCGCTGGCCTGGAGGATGACCGGCGCGCCGACCTCGTCGGCAGCCGACATCACGGCCTGCACCTGCTCGAGATTGTTGACGTTGAACGCGGGGATGCCGTAGCCGTTCTCGGCGGCGTGATCGAGAAGCTGGCGCATCGAAACCAGGGGCATGGGAGTCTCCAAGGAGCGAGCCGGCCGGGGCGCGGCTGGGGGTCAAAAGGCGGCGCACGCAACCGCCGAACGGTCGGCGCCGGGATGCGTTTCATTGTAGCGACGCCCCTAGAACAAACCCCTTGCGGCCTCGTCGAGCGCGCGGGCGTTACACAGCGCGACCGCGGCCGGATTCAGCCGATCCGTTCGGCGGTGTAGCCCTGCTCGCGCATCGCCTGCAGGATCGCCGCGATGTGCGCGACGCCGCGCGTCTGCACGACGACCTCGATCTGGACTCGCTCGACCGAAAGCGACGTGAAGGCGCGCTGGTGCTGGACCTCGTCGATGTTCGCACCGAGCCGGCCGAGCAGCATCGCGACGTCGGCGAGCGCGCCGGGCACGTCGCGGACATCGAGGCGCAGGCGGGCCAAGCGGCCTGACTTGACCATGCCGCGCTCGATGATCTCGGCGAGCACCAGCGGCTCGATGTTGCCGCCGCACAGGACCAGCCCGACATGGCGACCGGCGAAGCGCGCGCGATCCTTCATCACCGCCGCGAGCCCGACCGCGCCGGCCCCCTCGACGACGGTCTTCTCGATCTCGAGCAGCATCAGGATCGCCTGCTCGATGTCGTCCTCACCGACCAGCACGACGTCGTCGACCAGACTGCGAATCAGCGGCAGAGTCAGCGCGCCGGGTGCCTTGACGCCGATGCCGTCGGCGATCGTCGCCTGCGCACAGGCCCGGTCGCCGCCGTGGACCGAGTTCCAGGCGGCCGGGAAGCGCTCGGTCTGGACGCCGACGATCTGGATGTCAGGTCGCAGCGCGCGCGCCGCGGTGGCGATGCCGCTGATCAGCCCGCCGCCGCCGATCGCGATCACCAGCGTGTCGATCGACGGCTGCTGCTCGAGCATCTCGAGCCCGATCGTGCCCTGCCCGGCGACCACCGCGAGATCGTCGTACGGGTGCACGACGGTCAGCGCGCGCTCCTTCGCGAGCTCGAGCCCGCGCGCGCGCGCGTCCTCGAAGGTGTCGCCGTCGAGGACGACCTCGGCGCCGAAGCCGCGCGTGCGCTCGACCTTGACCGACGGCGCGAAGCGCGGCATCACGATCGTCGCCGCGATGCCCATGCGCTCAGCGTGGTACGCGACCGCTTGCGCATGGTTGCCGGCCGAGACCGCCAGCACCCCGTGTGCGCGCTCGTCGGCGGTGAGTTGCGCCATCTTGTTGAGCGCGCCACGCTCCTTGAACGACGCCGTGAACTGCAGGTTCTCGAACTTCAGGAAGACGTCGCAACCGGCGAGCTCGGTCAGCGTGCGCGACGGCAGACACGGCGTCCGCGTGACCTCGCCAGCGAGCCGCCCTGCAGCCGCGCGGATGTCGTCGACGGTCAGCGGCGAGTCCATCGCGCGGCCCCGAAACCGCTCAGCCGCCGACCCGGCCGACCTTCAGCATGTTGGTACCGCCGGGATAGCCCATCGGTTCGCCGCAGGTGATCGCGTAGGTGTCGCCCGGCTTCAGCACGCCGCCCTCGACCAGCAGCAGCTCGGCGCGCGCCAGCGCCTCGTCGCGGTCGGCGAAGCTCGGCATCAGCATCGGTCGCACGTTGCGGTAGATCGACATCCGGCGCTGCGAGCGCACTTGCGAGGTCAGGCCGAAGATGGGCACGTGGATCTTGTGGCGGCTCATCCAGAGCGCGGTCGAGCCCGATTCGGTCAGCGCCAGGATCGCCTTGCAGCCGAGGTGATACGCGGTGAACAGCGCCGCCATCGCGATCGACTGGTCGATGCGACCGAAGGTCTTGTTGGTGAAGCCGGCATCGAGAGAGATCTCCTCGGCCAGCTCCGCCTCGACGCAGATCGTCGCCATGATCTCGACCGTCTCGACCGGGTAGCGGCCGGCCGCCGTCTCGGCGCTCAGCATCACCGCGTCGGTGCCGTCGAGGACCGCGTTGGCGACGTCGCTGACCTCGGCGCGGGTCGGCACCGGGTTGACGATCATCGACTCCATCATCTGCGTCACCGTGATCACGAAGCGGTCCATCTCGCGGGCCATCCGGATCATCCGCTTCTGCAGCGCCGGCACGGTTGCGTTGCCGACCTCGACCGCCAGATCGCCGCGCGCGACCATGATCCCGTCCGACGCCTTCAGGATCTGCTCGAGCGCCGGGATCGCCTCGCTGCGCTCGATCTTCGCGATCAGCTGCGGCTTGTGGCGCCACGGTTCGCCGGCGACGTTGGCGAGCTGGCGCGCCATCTCCATGTCGGTCGCGCTCTTCGGAAAACTGACCGCGAGGTACTCGCACTGGAACGACATCGCGGTCTTGATGTCGTCCATGTCCTTCGCAGTCAACGCCGGCGCCGTCAGCCCACCGCCCGCCTTGTTGATGCCCTTGTTGTTCGAGAGATCCCCGCCCGACACGACCGTGGTCCGGACCTCCTCGTCGCGGACCGAGTCGACCGTCAGCTTCAGCAGGCCGTCGTTCAGAAGCAGCGTGTCGCCCGGCTTCACGTCGCGCGCGAGCTCGCGGTAGTCGAGGCCGACGCGCTCGTTGTTGCCGAGCTCGGTCATCGCGCCGTCGAGGACGAACTTCTGGCCGGGAATCAAGGTCGTGCGGTCGCCGACGAAGCGGCCGACGCGGATCTTCGGACCCTGCAGGTCGGCCATGATCGCAACCTCCTTGCCGACCTTGCGGGCCGCCTCGCGGACGAGTGCGGCGCGGTCGATGTGGTCCTGCGCCTTGCCGTGCGAGAAGTTGAGCCGCACGACGTCGACGCCGGCGCGGATCATGCGCTCGAGGACTTCGGTCGAGCTCGACGCCGGCCCGAGCGTGGCGACGATCTTGGTGGCGCGGTGCATGGCGGCTTCCATCGGACTCCTTACTTGGCTAGCAGCGCCGCATTATCGGAGCGCGAGCGTTCCGGCCCCACCAGCGCCCGCATGAGTCTTATGCCGGTCGAGCCGCTGCGCGCCGCTCGAGGATCTCAAAAGCCGGCAGCGTCTTGCCTTCGAGGACCTCGAGGAATGCTCCGCCGCCGGTCGAGATGTAGCCGATCCGATCCTCGATGCCGTACTTCGCGATCGCCGCTAGCGTGTCGCCACCGCCGGCGATGCTGAACGCGGGCGACGCCGCGATCGCCCGCGCGACCGCCTCGGTGCCCTTGGCGAAGGCGTCGAACTCGAACACGCCGACCGGGCCGTTCCAGACCACGGTCCCGGCGCTTTCGATCATCGCCGCGTAGCGCCGCGCCGTCTGCGTGCCGATATCCAGGATCATGTCGCCCTCGTCAACGGCGTCGGCGCGCTTGGTCGTTGCCGGTGCGTCGGCGGAAAAGTGCGGCGCGACCACCACGTCGCTCGGCAACGGGATCTCCGCGCCGCGCGCCTGCGCATCCCGCTGGATCTGCCGGGCGGTGTCGACCAGGTCCATTTCCACCAGCGACTTGCCGACGCCCATGCCTGCGGCGGCGATGAAGGTATTGGCGATACCGCCGCCGACGATCAGCTGGTCGACCTTGCCAACCAGCGAGGACAGCAGTTCGAGCTTGGTGCTGACCTTGGAGCCGGCGACGATCGCCAGCAACGGACGCGCAGGATTGTCGAGTGCCGTGGCCAGCGCATCGAGTTCGGCCATCAGCAGCGGACCGCCGCATGCGATCCCCGCGAACCGGATCACGCCGTGCGTGGACGCCTGCGCGCGATGCGCGGTGCCGAAGGCGT
>JBDSAB010000073.1:0-8207 GCA_039922395.1 Caldimonas sp. | reverse complement strand
CGGGTGTAGCCCTCGGCCATGTGCGAGGCGCCCTCGACGTGGCGCGCCAGCACATGCGCGATCGTGCCGCGCTCGCGCAGCGCCGCATAGAGCGGATTGATCGCGGCGCCGGGCACGCCGAAGGCCTGCGAAATGCCTTCCTTCTCCATCACCAGTACGGCAGCCATCACGGCTTTCATGCGCGCCATTGCAGTCTCCTGTGCGAACGTTTCGAATGGCGGCAATGGTCGCGGCCAATGCCGCACCTGTGAAGCGAAGGCCGCCGATAAGAGCTATTCCAACCCGGAATGCGAGTCCTCCGGAGCACCCCCGCGACGCCGGAACGGTTGTTCGCGTCGGCGCAGAATTTCCCGACACCTCCGGAGCCGCCATGCTGCAGACCAGCCCCCTCTACGCCTACATCCCCGCCAAGGACCTCGAGCGCGCACGCCGGTTCTACGAAGGCAAGCTCGGATTCAAGCCGACCCTTGAGAACAACGGCGGCGTGACCTACGCATGCGCGGGCGGAACGGCCTGCTTCCTGTACCCGACGCCGAACGCCGGAACCTCGCAAGCCAGCCAGGCGTTCTGGTCGGTCGACGACGTCGAACGCGAAGTCGCCGACCTGAAGGCGCGCGGCGTCGTCTTCGAGGACTACGACATGCCCGGCGACAAGAGCCCGGGCGGCGTGATCACCGCCGGCGGCGCCAAGGCCGCCTGGTTCAAGGACAGCGAGGGCAACATCATGGCGATCATCCAGACCCTGTGAGTCCGGACGACTATGGACGCCGCGACCTCGAGATGATGCTGACCGGCACCGCCGCAGGCCAGGCCGCTCGCGCGTTCGACCGCCCGATCTACTTGCGTCCGTAACGCGCTTCGAAGCTCGCCTTCGCGAGCCGGTTCGCGTTCACCATGAAGCCGACCAGCGCCGCGCTCGCGTCCGCGGGCACCTCGATCTTGTCGGTCTTCAGCGCGTGCACCGTGAAGATGTAGCGATGCGGCTTGTCGCCCTTCGGCGGGCAGGCGCCGCCGAAACCGGCGCTGCCGAAGTCGGTCCGGCCCTGCGCGGTACCGGCCGGCAGGCCCTTGCCGTCGGCGCCGCCGGCGCCTTCGGGCAGCTCGGTCGCCGAGGCCGGGATGTTGTAGACGACCCAGTGCCACCAGCCCGACCCGGTCGGCGCATCCGGGTCGTATACGGTCACTGCATAGCTCTTGGTGCCGCTCGGCGCGCCGCTCCACTTGAGCGCCGGCGAGGTGTTCTTGCCCTCGCAACCAAAGCCCTTGAAGACCTGCGCCTCGGTCAGCATCGATCCGGGCTTGATGGTCGGGCTTGTCAGCGTGAAGCCGGCGGCGTGGGCCGCGCCGGCACTGGCCAGGATCGAGAGGGCGACCAGGGTGCTTCGCATGGAATGTCTCCTCGAGGGGTGAGCGGCCTTTGATGATGCCTGACGTCAGCGCCGCAGCGGTACCTCCGCTAAGCTGGACGAAAGCCGGTGATGCCGGAAGGCGGCTCGCGCCGAAGCACCATCACCGGCCGCCCCGCGGCCACGAAAGGATCGCTTGTCTGACACGTACCGCTTCGGGGCGTTCGAAGTCCGGCCGGCCCAGCGCCTGGTCCGCAAGGATCGGCAGACGCTGGCCGTTGGTGCCCGCGGATTCGATGTGCTTGTCGCGCTGATCGAACGGCGCGACCGGCTCGTCACGAAGGACGAGCTGCTCGATGTCGTCTGGCCGGGCCTCGTCGTCGAGGAGGCGAACGTGCAGGTCCAGGTGTCTGGGCTGCGCAAGGTGCTCGGGCCGGGCGCGATCTCGACGGTACCGGGCCGCGGCTACCGCTTCACGGTGCCTCTCGATTCGGACCGCCCGGTCCCGCCCGGCGCGACGCCGGACGGCGGCGCTGCGGTGCCGGCTGCCGCCGACATCGCCGCGGCGCGGCGCACCAACGTGCCGGCCGCGGTCGAGGACCTGATCGGCCGCGAGGCCGATATCTCCGCGCTGTCGGAAGCCCTGGGCCGCAGTCGTCTGCTCACCGTGCACGGGCCCGGCGGCATCGGCAAGACCCGTGTGGCCCAGGAAGTTGCCCGCCGCTGCGCCGGCTCGCAGCCGGGCGGCGTCTGGTTCGTCGACCTGTCGGCGCTGTCGGAGCCGCTGCAGCTCGCGACCGCCATCGCCAATGCCGCCAACCTGCAGCTCGGCGTCACCGAGAAAGACGCGAGCGTCGAGCTGCTGCGCGCACTCGCACCGCGCGCCATGCTGCTGGTGCTCGACAACTGCGAGCACCTGACGCTCGCGGTCGGCCAGCTGGTGCAGGCGATGCAGGGCGCCGCCCCGAACCTGCGCGTGCTGGTGACGTCGCAGGAGCTGCTGCGCATCCCCGGCGAGCTCGCATTCAGCCTCGAGCCGCTGGCCATCCCGCCGCCCGGCCTCGCCTTCGACGTGGCGCAGGGCTACAGCGCGCTGCGGCTGCTCGAATACCGTGCCCGCTCGGTCGACCGTCGCTTCGCATTGTCGGCGGCCAACCTGCCGGTCGCGATCGACCTCGTGCGCCGCCTCGACGGCAACCCGCTGGCGATCGAGATGGCGGCGGCGCGGATCCCGCTGCTCGGCCTGGGGACGCTCGCATCGCGCCTCGAGGAGCGCCTGCTGTTGCTGCGCAGTGCGGCGCGCAGCGCGTTGTCGCGCCACCAGACGCTGCGCGCGACGCTCGAATGGAGCCACGCCCTCCTCGATCCGCGCGAACAGACCGTGCTGCGGCGCCTCTCGGTGTTCGCCGGCAGCTTCCGGGTCGACACCGCGCAGCGGGCGATCGCCGACGCCGAGATGGACGAATGGGTCGTGCTCGATGCGCTGTCGGCCTTGGTCGACAAGTCGCTGGTGCAGACCGAACGCCTCGAGCCGCCGCGCTATCGCGTGCTCGAGACGATGCGCCTCTTCTGCGCCGAGCAGCTCGAGCGCTGCGGCGACGGCGCGCTCGCCGGGCAGCGTCACGGCGTCGCGATGGCCGAGCTCGCCGAGGCGGTCGAGCACGACTACTGGGAGATGTCCGATGCGGCCTGGCTGGCGCGCTACGCGGCCGAGTACGACGACCTCCAGATGGCCTTCGACCGCGCGCTCGGCCGCCACGGCGTCGACGTCGCCGCGGCCACCGGGATCGCGCTGGTGCGGCTCGATCACCTGCGCAGCGTCAACGCGCCACGGCTCGCCCGCGCCGCCGCGCTGCATGCGCTGCTGCCGGAAGCGGCACCGCGCGCGCAGGCTCGGATCTGGAGCTGCATCGCGTCGCATGGCCTGATCGCGCTCGACGTCGTCTCCCGCCTCGAGGCGGCGAACCGGGCCGTCGACGCCTGGCGAGACCAGGGTGATGCGATGCGCCTGCATTTCGCACTCGGCTTCCTCGCCTCGGAAAGCGCCCGTGCGCGCGACTTCGACACCGCCGCGCGGATGCTCGACGAGGTGCGCGCGCTCGAGCAAGCGACGTGGCCGGTCAAGCGGCTGATGTGGGGCGCCTCGGTCGTGGCCGGGGTCTGCATCCACCTCGGCGACGCGCAGGGCTACCGCGACGCCAGCCGGCGGGAACTTGCATTCGCCGAACGGGCCGGCGCCGACCGCGCGGCGGCGTGGTCCCGGCTCAAGCTCGCCGATGCCGCGCTGATGGCCGGGGACATCCGCGAGGCGATCGAGCTCGGCCGGGCCGCCGTCGACGAGCTGCGCGCGCTCGACCAGCCATCGAACATGGGGCTGGCCTTGAGCAACCTGTGCGCCGCACTGCTCCTGGTGGGCGAGCTCGCCGGCGCCCGCGACGCGGCCGCCGAGGCGCTGCCGCTGCTGTGGCGCAACGGCTGGCACTACCTGCTGCTCGATTCGCTCGCCTATCTCGCGGCCCTCGATGGCCTCGGCGAACAGGGCGCCCGCCTGCTCGGCTTTGCGGACGCCTGGTACGCAGCGCACGGCGACGAGCGCCAGCCGAACGAGGCGACGCTCGAACGGCGCGCCGCCGACACCATCGCGTCGGCACTCGGCGACGAGGGCTGCGCGCAAGCGCGTGCAGCCGGTCGCGCGCTCGGCGATGCCGAAGCTCAGGCGCTTGCCGCCGAGGTCGCCTCCTTCAACTGCAAGACAGCCGCCTGAATCGCCGCTTCGCAGCGGGTTCCTTTTTGAACGTTTTTGGAAGCTGAAGGACAACGGGCGGCCCGGCGTCGACAGTGCGGAAACCGAAGGTCGATCGAGAGTCGCCGCGACGAGTCGCAGCGTGCATCGGCCCTTCGACACCGAGGACTGCCCGATGGATCCGGAATTTCGCTTCGACCGTTTCGTCGCCAACTGGCTGGGGCCCTGCCTCGTCGTCGCGGCCGCGATGGGGCTCGGACTGGCGCTGTTTGCCAGTGAAAACCGCTGGTGGTGGTCGACGCTGGCGGGGCCGGCGGTCGGCGTCTTGACCTCGTCCGACGGCTCGGCGAAGAAGCACCGATGACGCCGCTGAGCAAGCCGCCGCGCCGCGCCGCATCACGTGTGCCGGCGCCAGAAACACGGTTGCCGCTAGTCTTCGCCAACCGGACGATGCGCGCCATCACCACCTTGCACCTTGAAGCGGCAAGCGGCGAATGGGTCTTCGATCCGGTCTTGCCATCACCTTGGCAAACCCATCGGCGAAGCACAGAATCGTTCAGCCATGAACCGACGCGACACGCTCGGCGCCTTCCTGGGCTGCGCATGGGGATCGTCGATCTGCGTTGACGGCGCTCTGGCAAGCACCCCGGTCAAGCGCCGGGGCCCGCCGCTCATCGGCCGGCTGTCGGAAGGCGGCCCGGCGGACTACACGATCTTTCGCGATGCGATGCGCCGCCTCGGTCATCCCGATCTTGCGATCGAGGAACGGCCGGCACGCGGCGACGCCACGAAGCTCGCAGCATTCGCCGCTGAACTCGTCGCCCTTCCGGTCGACGTCGTCTGGACCACAGGAACCATCGCGACGCAGGCCGCACAGGATGCCAGCCGCACGATCCCGATCGTGATGGTGGCCGCCGATGCACTGCGCGGCGGCCTCGTCGACAACCTGGCTCACCCCGGCGGCAACCTGACCGGCCTGACCCTGGTCGGCACCGAGCTGGCCGCCAAGCGCCTCGAGCTGATGCGCCGCCTCTACCCGGGAGTCCGTCGCGTGGTCGCGCTGGCGCACGGACCGGGCGCCGCCACGGTACCGATCGTGATCGACTGGCTGCAGCGCAGTCAGGCTGCCGCGGATGCGTTGCGCCTCGCGTTCAGCTTCGTCGAGCTCTCGCCGCAGCCGGCCGACTGGGATCGAGAGATCGGCGCCCTCGCGGTTGCGCCAGGGACCGCGCTGACGCTGATGGAAAGCCCGTTCCTGCTGCAGCAGAGAGCGGTGCTGGCCGAGGTCGCCTTGAAGCACCGGCTTCCATCGGTCTATGCGTTTCAGGAACACGTCCAGGCCGGCGGACTGTTCTCGTACGGCGTGACCAATCGCTACATCACCGAGCGGGTCGCGTACTACACCTCGCGAATCCTGAACGGCGCCAAGCCCGGCGAGCTGCCGGTCGAACAGCCGACGAAGTACGAGCTGGCGATCAACCGCCAGACGGCGCTCGCACTCGGTCTGTCGATCCCGCGATCGATCCTGGTCGGCGCCGACCTGCTGATCGGCTGACCGGATTCGCGCCGCGCCGGCGCCGTTCCAGCGCATGATGCGCGCCACGAAAGGCGCGCACGATGGATCGCATCACCGGCGTTCAGCTCTACATCCGCATCGTCGAGACCGGCAGCTTCTCGAAGGCCTCGGCCGATCTCGGCGTGACCCAGCCGACCGCGACCAAGCATGTCGCGGCGCTCGAGGCCAAGCTCGGCGCACGGCTTCTGAACCGCAACACGCGCGGCGTCAGCGCGACCGAGATCGGCGCGCTCTACTACGAGAAGTGCAAGGCGATCCAGCGCGACCTCGAGGAGGCCGACAACCTGGCCTCGCTGCTGCAGTCGAAGGTCGGCGGCCAGCTCCGCATCAGCACCTCGGTCGCGTTCGGGCGCCGGGTCGTCACGCCGCTCGCCCTCGCGTTCATGCGCGACCACCCGGACATCAGCATCGACCTCAGCTTCGACGACCGCTACGTCAACCTGGTCGAGCAGGGCATCGACGTCGCCCTGCGCATGGGGCGCCTTTCCGATTCGTCGCTTGGCGCGCGCTACCTGGGCATCAACCCGTGGCTGGTCGCCGGCGCGCCCGACTATCTGGCGCGCGCCGGAACGCCCGCGACGCCGACCGACCTCTCGCGCCACGCCTGTCTGATCTACAGCAGCGTGCAGGGCGACGACCGCTGGCAGTTCACCGATGCCGACGGCCAGCGCACCAGCGCCGCCGTGCAGGGCCCGCTCCGCAGCAACAACCTGTCGGCGGTGCTGGAGGCCGCGCGCGCCGGTCACGGCCTGGCCGCGCTGCCCTGGTACGTGGCGCGCGAATCGGTCGCCGACGGCAGCATCCGGCCGGTGCTCGAACGCCATGCGCTGCCGGTGCAGGAGCTGCACGCGGTCTACCCGTCGCCGAAGCTGGTGCCGTCGAAGGTGGCCGCGTTCATCGGCTTCCTGCAGCAGTCGCTGGGTGACCGCTGGTGGACGGCCGGCGATGCCGTGAAATCGTAGTGGTGGTATACCCTCGTCACCCTATTGCCCGGTGCGGGGGCGCCGGCTAGGCTCTGAACCCCGACATCAAGAACAGTCTGCGTGCGAGCCGTCGAACACTGTCCGCAAGGCGGCCGACACCGCAGCTGGGAGCACCGAATTGGACTTCACTAGCCTGCGTTTTGCCGACGTGATCGTCGTCGCCCCGGTCGGACGGATCGATCATGCCAGCGCGGAGGCGTTCCAGACGACCCTCGAGCCGATCCTCGTCGCCGCAGCCGGCATGAACGGCGCGCTGCTGCTCGACCTGTCGAAGGTGCCGTACATCAGCAGCGTCGGCCTGCGCGTCGTGATGATGGCAGCCAAGCACCTGCGGGCGAGGAAGGCCCGCATCGCCGCGGCGGCGCTGCAGCCGATCGTGCGCGAGATCTTCGAGATTGCCCGCTTCAACCACGTCGTCGAGCTGTTCCCGTCGATGGAGGAGGCGCTGCGCGCCCTCTCGGAGCCGGCCCTCGCCGCCTACGAGGCGGGTACCGGTTCCAGCGCGCAATGAAGCGCGTCCGGCTCTGGGGCACCCGCGGTTCGCTGCCGGTCGCGCTGACCGCGGACGGCGTGCGAGCCAAGCTGCGCAACGTGCTGCGCGGCGCGTCCGGACAGACCTTCGATTCCGATGCCCACATCGACCGCTACCTCGACGGCCTCGACTTCGCGGCCGCCGGCACCTACGGCGGCCACACCTCGTGCGTCGAGATCGAGACCGGCGGCCCCGACTACGTGCTCTGCGACCTCGGCAGCGGTGCCCGCCCGTTCAGCCAGGCCGCAGTCACCCGCCACGGCCCCGGATCGCCCCAGACCTACCACGTGTTCCTGTCGCACCTGCACTGGGACCACATCATGGGGCTGCCGTTCTTCGTGCCGGCCTACATCCCGGGCAACGTGATCAAGTTCTACGGCGGCCACGCCGAGCTCGAGGCGGCGCTGCGCCGCCAGCAGGAAAAGCCGTCGTTCCCGGTCGAGATGAAGATCATGCCGGCCACGCTCGACTTCATCCGCCTGCAGCCGGGCACGCCGCATGACATCGCCGGCATGTCGGTGACGGTGATGAAGCAGCGCCACTCGGGCGACTCGTACGGCTACCGCTTCAGCGCCGGCGGCAAGACCGTGGTCTACACGACCGATTCGGAGCACCGCCTCGTCAACCCGGCCGAGACCGCGCGCTTCGTCGAGCTGTTCCGCGATGCCGACCTGGTGATCTTCGACGCGATGTATTCGCTCGCCGAGTCGATCTCGGTCAAGGCCGACTGGGGCCACTCGAGCAACATCGTCGGCGTCGACCTGTGTCACCACGCCAACGTCAAGCACCTGTGCCTGTTCCACCATGAGCCGGTCTGCGACGACGCGGCGATCGACCGCGTGCTGAAGGAAACCCGGCGCTACGAGGAGATCTCCCGCGACGGCGCCGCGCCGCTCCACGTCAGCGCCGCGTACGACGGGATGGAAATCGATTGGTGAGCGGCTCGGCAGCCGCAGAGCCGCCGAAGCTTTCGTACCGCACGACCGCGCTGCTCGCGCTCATCGCACTGAGCGTGCTGCTCTGGCTG
>JBDSAB010000072.1:0-3295 GCA_039922395.1 Caldimonas sp. | reverse complement strand
GATGAAGATCTTCGACCTGGTGTGGATCACGACCAAGGGCGGGCCGCTGTGGGCGACCGAAACCGTCTCGACCTACGTCTACAAGCGCGCCTTCGAGTGGAACACCTTCGACCTCGGCTACCCCTCGGCGGTGGCCTCGGTGTGGTTCGTGATCGTGCTCGGATCGGTGCTCACGCTGACCTGGCTCTTCCGCCAGCGCGAAAAGCTGGAGTACTGATTGGAGAAGCTGAAGCAGGCGGTCGTTCTCTCGGCGTTGGCCTTTTTCACGGCGTTCGCCGCGGGACCGTTCCTCTGGGTGGCGATGATGTCGCTGCGCACGACCAGCGAGATCTCGCGCGATCACTACCGGCTGCCCGAAACGCTGCACTGGGAGAAGTTTCCCGACGCCTGGTTCAACTCGAACTACGAGGTCTACTTCACCAACAGCCTGATCGTCGTGCTCTCGGCGGTGGCGATCCTCACGCTGGTGGGGGCGATGGCGGCGCACTGCTTTGCACGCTTCCGGTTCCGCATGAACCGGGTCTTCTACTTCATCATCTTCAGCACGATCATCTTCCCGCCGCAGATCACGATCATCGCCCTGTTCCAGATCCTGGTGCAGTACGGCCTCTTCAACAGCCTGCTCGGGCTGACGCTGGTGTACGTCGCGTTCCAACTGCCGATCACGATCTACATCCTCGAGAGCTTCTTCTCGCGCATACCGAACGACCTGTTCGAGGCGGCGCGGATCGACGGCTATTCGGAATGGTCGATCTTCTGGCGCATCTCGCTGCCGATCGCGCTGCCGGCGCTGTCGACGACCATCATCCTCAACACGATCCTGCTGTGGAACGAATTTCTCTATGCGGTCGTGCTGATCACCGACGAGGACAAGCGCACGCTGCCGCTCGGCATCCAGCGGTTCATGGGCGACCAGATGGAGGACATCGGCATGATCTCGACCGGACTCATGATCGCGATCATCCCGGTGGTGCTGATCTACGCGTTTTTTTCCGAGAAACTGATCCAGGGCATGACCGCCGGAGCCGTCAAATGAAGCCGATCGCCGTCGCTGCATTCACGCTGTCGCGTTGACCGCATGGCCACCGTCAAGCTCGACCAACTCTGCAAGCGCTATGAACGCTCGCACGACCTCGCCGTCGACAACGTCAGTCTCGACGTCGCGCACGGCGAGTTCATGGTGCTGCTGGGCCCCTCGGGCTGCGGCAAATCGACGACCCTGCGGATGATCGCGGGGCTCGAAGCCATATCGTCCGGCGTACTGACGATCGACGGTCGCGTCGTCAACGAGGTGCCCTCGAAGGACCGCGACATCGCGATGGTCTTCCAGTCCTATGCGCTGTACCCGCACATGACGGTGCGCGACAACCTCGCCTTCGGCCTGCGCCGGCGTGGCATCGACGGCGCGGAAATCGCGCGCCGCGTCGACGACGTCGGCAACATGCTGGGCCTGCAGCCGCTGCTGGCGCGCAAGCCCTATGCGCTTTCAGGCGGTCAGCGGCAGCGCGTAGCGCTCGGCCGGGCGATCGTGCGCGACCCGAAGGTGTTCCTGTTCGACGAGCCGCTGTCCAATCTCTACGCGTCGCTCCGGGTGTCCACGCGCGGCGATCTGATCAAGCTCCACCGGCGGTTGGGCGCGACGATGATCTACGTGACGCACGATCAGGTCGAAGCGATGACGATGGGCGGCCGGATCTGCATCATGAACCACGGCAAGGTCGTGCAGATCGGCGCGCCGCTCGAGGTGTATCGGCGGCCCGCCGACACCTTCGTCGCGGGCTTCCTGGGCAATCCGCCGATGAATCTCGTCAAGGCGACCGTCGAGAACGGTCAGCTCGTCCTCGGCGCCGCGCGGCTCGCGCTGCCGCCGGCGCTGCTGGCGACGGCCGGCGCGGCGCGTGCACTGACCTTCGGCGTGCGGCCGGAGGACCTGGCGCAATCGACCGGCGGCGAAGGCAGCTTCGGCGCCGAAGTCACCGCAGTCGAGCCGCTCGGTGCCGAGACGATCGCGACCTTGCGGATCGACGGCAGCGAGAGCGAGCTCAACGCACGGCTCGGCCGCGATGCGAACGTCAAGGTCGGCGAGCGGATCCACCTGCGCCCCGACCTCGGCCGGGTGCGGCTGTTCGACGCCGCAAGCGGCGTCGCGCTCGATTGAGCGCGAGCAACTCACCCCAAAGTTCAAAGGAGACCGTCATGGCCGCTGCCGAACCCGCACTGACCGTGCGCCGCCACTTTCCGCGCCCCGACCCCGCTCACGTGCGCGCACTCACCGGCGTCGCGGTCGGCTGGATCGTCGACGCGATGGGCCGCCAGGGCGCGATCGACCACCGCATCCGGCCGCTGACCCAGGCCACCGCGTTCACCGGCGTCGCCCTGACGGTGCGCAGCCGCGCCCGCGACAACCTGGCGCCGTATGCGGCGATCACGTACTCCGAGCCCGGCGACGTGATGGTGATCGAGACCGGCGACTACGAGCAGGCGTCGGTCGTCGGCGACATCCTGCTCGGCGTCGCGCGCAACAAGGGCGTCATCGCCTGCGTCACCGACGGCATGGTGCGCGACATCGACGGCATCGACGAGCTCGGCATCCCGGTCTTCGCTCGCGGCCTGTCGCCCAACTCACCGTTCAAGGATGGACCCGGCGAGATCGGCCTGGCCGTGGTCGTCGGCGGGGCCGCGATCGAGTCGGGCGACGTGATCGTCGGCGACAAGAACGGTGTCGCCGTGGTGCCGCGGGCGCGCGTCGCCGAGGTCGTGGCCGCGCTGGCCGCGGTGGCGCAGAAGGAGGCGCAGATGGACAAGGCGGTGCGCTCCGGCGCGAGCGAGGCGGCCTGGGTGCAGGCCACGATCGCCGCCAAGGGCGTGCGCTTCGTCGACTGAGCGCACGCAATGCCCCGTGTCCTCTACCTGTCGCACGCCCCCGAGGCGGTCTACGAGATCATCCGGCGCGAGATGCCGGCCGGCTTCGAGCTGCTGACCCTCGCTGCCGACGACGACGCCGAGCGGCGCGCGAAGGCAGCGCTCGCCGAAGTCATCATCGTCGCGTCGACCCCGCTGCGCCGGCCGGTGATCGATGCCGCGACGTCGTTGCGGCTGGTCCATCACCAGGGCGTCGGCCACCACGACACGGTCGACGGCGCCGCGCTGCGCGAACGCGGGATTCCGCTCGCGCTGACGCCGGAAGGCACGACGACCGGCGTGGCCGAGCACGCGGTGCTGCTCGCGCTCGCGGTGTGCAAGCGGCTGTCGTATGCCGACGCCGAGCTTCGGCAAGGGCGTTGGCACATCAATG
>JBDSAB010000071.1:0-6625 GCA_039922395.1 Caldimonas sp. | reverse complement strand
GTCCGGTGCGGCCGACCGACGTCGACCTGCGCTGGGTCGGCGCGCTGCTGCACAAGAACGGCGTGATCGAGGAGACCGGGCTCGCGGCCGGCGTGCTCAACCACCCGGCGAACGGCGTGGCGTGGCTCGCCAACAAGATCGCGCCCCACGACGAGCAGCTGAATCCCGGCGACATCGTGCTGAGCGGCTCGTTCACGCGACCCGCCACGGCGACGCGAGGCGACAACTTCCACGTCGACTACGGACCGCTCGGGTCGATCGCGTTCCGCTTCGCCTGACAGGGCGCGCCCGACTGCTCGCGGAGCGTTGAAGCGGCGCGTGCAACGCTCCGCTTTGTCGATGTTCCGTGCAATCCGTGATCGATTTCACGGACGGTTCGTGGCTGGCGCGATGCAGTCTCCGTGTTTACGCGAAGTGACTCGGCGCACCAGTTCAGACGGAGCTTTCAATGAACTCCGCAAGTCGTTCATTATTAACAGATATTTTGTGCAAGCAGCCGTTTCAAAGGTTGCGTAAGTCTTTGATTCCATTGATTTTTTGAGCTTTCACGCAGTTGACCCACGTGGTTCGTTCCGCTAAAGTGGAATGAAGTGCACTTTCGTGGGGTTTTGTGGCAAGTATCGTGTTTCAAGGCCCCGCAGCGCTGACGCTCGACGGCAAAGGGCGGATCGCGATGCCGGCTCGCCACCGCGAGCTGCTGTCGGCGATGGGCGTGAACCAGCTGACCGTCACGAAGCACCCGGAAGGCTCCCTGATGATCTTCCCGCGTCCGTCGTGGGAGACGTTCCGGGACCGCGTCGCCGCCCTGCCGATGGATGCCAGCGGCTGGAAGCGCGTCTTCCTCGGCAATGCGATGGACGTCGACATCGACGCCTCGTCGCGCGTGCTGATCGCGCCCGAGCTGCGCGCCTCGGCCGGCCTCGTTCGCGACGTGATGCTGCTCGGGATGGGAAGCTATTTCGAGCTCTGGGACGCGCAGCGCCACGCGGAGCACGAAGCCGCGGTGATGCAGTCGCAGATGCCGGATTCGCTCAAGAACTTCAGCTTCTGAATGCAGGCGACCCCCTTGCAGCACAGGAGCGTGCTTCTCGACGAGGCCGTCGACGCGCTCGTCACGCGGACCGACGGCGTCTATGTCGACGGCACCTTCGGCCGCGGCGGCCATGCACGCCGGCTGCTCGAGCGCCTGTCGGCGCAGGCGCGCCTGATCGCATTCGACCGTGACCCCGAGGCGATCGCGTCGGCGTCGACCGGCGAAACCGCGATCGCCGACCCGCGCTTCTCGATCCATCACGTGACGTTCGGCCAGATGAAGGCGACGCTCGCTGCGCTCGGGGTCGAGCGCGTCGATGGCGTGCTGCTCGACCTCGGCGTCTCGTCGCCGCAGATCGATGCCGCCGAGCGCGGCTTCAGCTTTCGCTTCGACGGCCCGCTCGACATGCGGATGGACCCGACCCGCGGCGAAAGCGCGGCCGATTTTCTGCAACGCGCCGACGAGCGCCACATCGCGGAGGTGATCAGAGACTATGGGGAAGAACGGTTTGCTGTCCAGGTTGCGAAGGCGCTTGTTGCTCGGCGCCAGAGCGGGAACCCGGTTCGGACCACACGGCAGCTATCCGACGTCGTGGCTGGTGCGGTCAAGACCCGAGAACCGGGCCAGGACCCTGCAACGCGCACGTTTCAAGCACTTCGGATTTTCGTCAACGCCGAGCTTGAGGAGCTCGAACAAGGGCTGAGCGCGGCGCTCGAGATGCTGGCACCGGGCGGGCGCCTTGTCGTCATCAGCTTCCATTCGCTCGAGGACCGCATCGTCAAGACGTTCATCGTGCGCGAGAGCCGCAGTGCGATCGACCGGCGCGCGCCGTTCGCGGCCGCCGCGCCGACCCGGCTGCGGGCGATCGCCCGCGTTCGGGCTGGCGAGACCGAGCTGCGCGCGAACCCGCGCGCGCGCTCGGCGGTGATGCGGATCGCCGAGCGTACCGAGGCGCCAATCGGCGACGTGGTGGCTGTGCCTGCTGCGACGCCGCGCGGTCGTGGCGCGCGCAAGGGTCGGGCATGAGCCGGTTCAACGTGCTGCTGCTGCTCGTGCTGCTCGGCAGCAGCGTCTACCTCGTGCGCGTCTCGTACGACGCGCGGCGCCTCTTCACCGAGCTTGATCGGGCGCGCAGCGAGGAGCGCCTGCTCGACAGCGAGCACGAGCGATTGAAGTCCGAGAAGCAGGCCCAGGCCACGCCGCTGCGGGTCGAGAAGACCGCGCGCGACAAGCTCGCGATGCGCACCGCGACGCCGGCGGTCACGCAGTACGTGATGTATGCGCGCGCTGCGTCGGCTGCCGAAGGACGGACGCCGTGAGCTGCCGCTTGATCGGCGCAACGAAGGGCAGGAGCGTCAGCGCATGAGTCGGCCGAATCCATCACCGAAGGCGAAACGCGGCGCCACCAGCGTGCGCAGCGTGCGCTATTCGACCAGCCCGCTGCTGGCGTCGCGCACGCCGCCGTGGCGCTCGAAGTTCCTGGTCGCGCTGGTCGGCGCCAGTTTCTGCGTGCTGCTCGGGCGCGCCGCCTATGTACAGATCGTCGGCTCGGCGTTCTTCCTGAAGCAGGGCGAGATCCGCTACGGCCGCACGCTCGATCTGCCCGCCAGCCGCGGCCGCATCGTCGACCGCAACGGCCTGATCCTCGCGTCGAGCGTGCCGGCGCCGTCGATCTGGGCGATCCCGAAAGACCTCGAAGGCGACAAGGCGCAGCGCGCGCAGCTCGCCCGCCTGCTCGGCATGACGCCGGTCGAGCTCGCCGGCCGCCTCGACGACAACCCGAACTTCGTCTGGCTGCGGCGCCAGATCGAGGAGCCGGTCGCGAAGGAGGTGCTCGCGCTCGGCATCAAGGGCATCCACCAGGTGCGCGAGTACAAGCGCAAGTACCCGGAGGGCGAGGCCGCGGCGCATGTCGTCGGCTTCACCAACGTCGAAGACCGCGGTCAGGAAGGCATCGAGCTCGCGTTCCAGAAGGATCTGGCCGGCCGCGACGGCGCGCGCCGCGTCATCAAGGACCGGCTCGGCCGCGTCGTCGAGGACGTCGGCGACAGCGTCGCGCCGATCGACGGCCGCGACATCGAGCTCGCGGTCGATTCGAAGGTGCAGTTCTTCGCCTACCAGCGCATCCGCGACGCCGTCGCCGAGCACAAGGCGAAGGCCGGCAGCGTGGTCGTGCTCGATGCGCAGACCGGCGAGGTGCTTGCGCTCTCGAATTTCCCGAGCTACGCGCCTTCCGAACGGAAGAACCTGAGCGGCGCGCAGTTGCGCAACCGGGCGCTGACCGATACCTTCGAGCCCGGCTCGACGATGAAGCCGTTCATCGCCGGCTGGGCGATGGAGTCGGGCCGCGTGACGCCGAACACCCTCATCCAGACGTCGCCCGGCCGGATGACGTTGACCGGCTCGACCATCACCGACTCGCATCCGCACGGCGACCTGACCGTCAGTCAGGTGATCCAGAAATCGAGCAACGTCGGCGCGGTGCGGATGGCGATGACGTTCCAGCCTCGCGAGATGTGGGAGCTGTACAGCGCGGTCGGCTTCGGCCAGAAGCCGCAGCTCGGTTTTCCGGGCGCTGTCACCGGGCGTCTGCGGCCGTACAAGACCTGGCGGCCGATCGAGCAGGCGACGATGAGCTACGGCTACGGCCTGTCGGCCTCGCTGTTCCAGATCGCCCACGCGTACACCGTGTTCGCGCACGACGGCGAACTGATCCCGGTGACCATGACCAAGAACCCGGGCGTCGCGCCCGGCACGCCGGTCAGCGGCGTGCGCGTGCTGTCGCCGCAGACCGCGCAGGCGGTGCGCGAGATGCTGCATCTCGCGACCTCGGCCGGCGGCACCGCGCCGAAGGCTCAGGTCATGGGCTACACGGTCGGTGGCAAGAGTGGCACCGCGTACAAGCAGGAGGGCAAAGGCTATGCGCAGAAGAAGTACCGCGCCTGGTTCGTCGGCATGGCGCCGATCAAGAATCCGCGCATCATCGTGGCGGTCATGGTCGATGAGCCGTCCGCCGGCAAGTATTACGGCGGCGACGTCGCCGCACCGGTGTTCAGCCAGGTCGTGCAACAGACCCTGCGCATGATGGGCGTCCAACCGGACCTCGACGTCAAGCCGCAGATCGTGGCGCGCGAGATCCCGGCCGAAGTGGAAAGCTTCTGATGGCATTGCAGCAGCTCGGATCGGTCCACCAGGCGGTGGACTGGCTGGTGCTGCGCGGCGCAGCGGCGCTGGCCACCGACAGCCGCCGGGTCCGGCCCGGCGACGCATTCATCGCATGGCCCGGCCGCGCCCACGACGCGCGCGCCCACGTCGGCGCTGCGCTCGCGGTCGGCGCGCGCGCCTGCCTGGTCGAGGCCGACGGTGTCGACAGCTATGCGTTCGACGACGAGCGGATCGCTGCTCTGGCCGGGCTGAAGGCGGCGGCTGGTCCGATCGCAAGCCGCCTGCTCGGCGATCCGGGTGCGCGGCTGCGGGTCGTCGCCTGCACCGGCACCAACGGCAAGACCTCGTCGGCGTGGTGGATCGCGCAGGCGATGACGCGCCTCGGCATGCGCTGCGGCATCGTCGGCACGCTCGGCATCGGCGAACCGCCAGTCGCGACCGGCGCGGAGCCGGCAGCGCTTGCCGGCGACGGGTTGACGACGCCCGACCCGGTGGCACTGCAGAGTGCGCTGCGCGCCTTCGTCGATGCCGGCGTCGTCGGCGTCGCGATCGAGGCTTCGTCGATCGGCATCGCCGAGCACCGTCTCGACGGCACGCCGATCGACATCGCGCTGTTCACCAATTTCACGCAGGACCATCTCGACTACCACGGCGACATGGACCTGTACTGGCAGGCCAAGTCGAAGCTGTTCGAGTGGCCCGGCCTGCGCGCCGCGGTGATCAATACCGACGACCTGCAGGGCCTGGCGCTGGTCGAACGGCTGACCGCGGCCTCGACGCTCGATGTCTGGTCGTGCTCGTGCAGCAGCGCGGCGCGCCTGCACGCCGGGCGGATCCGCCATCGCGAGACGGGCCTGTCGTTCGACGTCGCCGAAGGGTCCGAGCGCATCGAGGTCGAGACCGCGCTGGTCGGCCAGTTCAATGTGGCCAACGTGCTCGGTGTGATCGGCGTGCTGCGCGCGAGCGGGGTCGCGCTCGCGGATGCAGCCGCGGCGTGTGCGGCGCTGACGCCGGTGCCGGGGCGCATGCAACTCGTCGGCGACGGTCAGAGCGGCCCGCAGGTCGTCGTCGACTATGCGCACACGCCGGACGCGCTCGATAAGGTGCTCGCGGCGCTGCGCCCGTTGGCGCAGGCGCGCGGCGGCCAGCTGTGGTGCGTGTTCGGCTGCGGCGGCAACCGCGACGCGGCGAAGCGCCCGCTGATGGGCGCACTGGCCTGCCGGCTCGCCGATCGCGTCGTCGTCACCAGCGACAACCCGCGCCTCGAGCCGCCCGATTTCATCATCTCGCAGATTCTCGCCGGCGTGATCGGTCACGACGAGGTCGACGTGATCGAGAACCGCGCCGACGCGGTCCGCCATGCGATCGCCGATGCGGACCGGCGCGACGTCGTCCTGCTCGCCGGCAAGGGCCACGAGGACTACCAGGACGTCAGCGGCGTGCGGATCGCCTATTCCGACATCGTCGAGGCCGCTGCCGCGCTGCGCCTGCGGGGCGCCGCATGACGATGATGACGCTGGCTGAGGCCCGCGCGATGCTGCCGGCGGCGCGACTGGTCGGCGATCCGGCGCTGGCGGTCGAGCGCGTCCACAGCGATACCCGCTCGCTGCAGCCGGGCGACCTGTTCGTCGCGCTGAAGGGCGAGCGCTTCGATGCGCACGACTTTCTCGGCCAGGCGAAGGCGAGCGGCGCGGTCGCGGCGCTTGCCGAGCGCGGCCTCGCCGAAGCCGGCCTGGCCGGCCTCGAAGTCGCCGACGCGCAGCAAGCGCTGACCGATCTGGCCGGCGCCTGGCGGCGTCGCTTCGAGTTGCCGCTGATCGCAGTCGCCGGCAGCAACGGCAAGACCACCGTGACGCAGATGGTCGCGTCGATCCTGCGCGCGTGGCTGGGCGAAGGCGCGCTCGCGACGCGCGGCAACTTCAACAACCACATCGGCGTGCCGCTGACCTTGCTGCGCCTGCGCGAGGACGCGACGACGCAGCATCGCGGCGCGGTGGTCGAGCTCGGCATGAACCACCCGGGCGAGATCGGTGCGCTGGCCACGCTCGTTGCACCGACCGTCGCGCTCGTCAACAACGCGCAGCGCGAGCACCAGGAATTCATGGCCAGCGTCGAGGCGGTCGCGCGCGAGAACGGCGCCGCGATCGAGGCGCTCGGTCCGGCCGGCGTCGCGGTGTTCCCGGCCGACGACGCGCATGCCGGCATCTGGCGCGATCTCGCCGGCGCGCGCCGCACGCTAACGTTCGCACTCGAGGGCGACGCCGACGTGACCGGCCGCGCCGAATGGCAGGCCGATCGCTGGCAGGTCGAGATCCGCACGCCAGCCGGCACGCTGTCGACCCGGCTCACTGCGGCCGGCCTGCACAACGTCAAGAACGCATTCGCCGCGACCGCCTGCGCGCTGGCCGCCGGCTGCCCGCTCGATGC
>JBDSAB010000070.1:0-10250 GCA_039922395.1 Caldimonas sp. | reverse complement strand
ACGATGCCAACCTGGTCGCGGTGGCCGCCGGCGAGCTGGCGCGCACCGAGAGCGTCGACGTCAAGGCGCTGAAGACCAAGCCGCCGGCGCGCTACACCGAAGCCACGCTGCTGAGTGCGATGGAAGGTGCCGGCAAGCTGATCGACGACGACGAGCTGCGCGAGGCGATGCAGGAGAAGGGCCTCGGCACGCCGGCGACCCGCGCCGCGATCATCGAAGGGCTGATCTACGAGAAGTACATCCACCGCGAGGGCCGCGAGCTGGTGCCGGGCGCGAAGGCGTTCCAGCTGATGACCTTGCTGCGCGGCCTCGGCGTCGAAGACCTGACCAAGCCCGAGCTGACCGGCAACTGGGAGTACCAGCTCAGCGAGATGGAAAAGGGCCGGCTCGAGCGCGAAGCCTTCATGAGCGAGATCGCGGCGATGGCCGAGCGCATCGTCCGCAAGGCCAAGGAGTACGACCGCGACACGATCCCAGGCGACTACGCGACGCTGACGACGCCGTGCCCGAACTGCGGCGGCATCGTGCGCGAAAACTATCGGCGCTACGCCTGCACCGGCAAGCCAGCCGCGGCCGGCTCGCTGGCGACCGAGGCGTGCGGGTTCTCGATCAGCAAGATTCCGGGCAGCCGCCCGTTCGAGCTCGACGAGGTCGAACGCTTCCTGGCCGACAAGAAGATCGGCCCGCTCGAAGGCTTCCGCTCGAAGGCGGGCTGGCCGTTCACGGCCGAGATCAAGCTGGTCTTCGACGACGAGATCCGCAACTGGAAGCTCGAATTCGACTTTGGCGAAGACTCGAAGCGCGAGGGCGAGTCGGGCGAGCCGGTCGACTTTTCCGGCCAGGAGAGCCTCGGCTCCTGCCCGAAGACGCAGGGCCACGTCTACGAATTCGGCACCAGCTATGTCTGCGAGCACGCGGTCGGCGTCAACCCGACCTGCGACTTCAAGAGCGGCAAGATCATCCTGCAGCAGCCGGTCGCGCGCGAGCAGATGACGAAGCTGCTGGCGACCGGCAAGACCGATCTGCTCGAGGGCTTTGTCTCGAACAAGACGCGCCGCAAGTTCAAGGCCTATCTCGCCTACGACAAGAAGGAAGGCAAGGTCAGCTTCGAGTTCGAGCCGCGTGCGGCTCGGCCGGGCAAGCCCGGCGCCAAGTCGGCCGGGCCGGTTACGGCTGCGCCGGCCGAGGCCGCGGCTCCGCGCGCCGGCAAGGCCACTGCGGCGGCCGGCTCGTCTGCGCGCCGCGCTGTCGCCCCGGTCGCGACACCACCGGCGAAGAAGGCGCCGGTGCGCAAGGCGGCCAAGAAGGTCGCCGCGCGCAAGAGCCCGCCTAAGGCGAGCTAGAGCGGCGCGCTTCGGATGCCGAAGCGTTCTCCGAGAAACTCCCGCACAGCCGCGGCGAACCGGTCCGGTTGCTCGATGTGCGGCGCATGTCCCGCTGCGTCGACGGTCACGAGCCGGGCGTCGGGAAGCGCATCTGCGAGGCGCCGAGACACCGCGAGGCCGGTGACGCCATCGTCTTCGCCGCAGACCACGAGCGCCGGCTGGGCGATGTCGCGCAGCCACGGCTCGGCGTCGGTCGCAGCGATCGCTCTCGCGATCTCGATGTAGCCGCTTGGCCGGGCGCGCCGCATGTGCATCGCGATCTCTTCGACGACGGCCGTCGCTGCGCGCGGGCTTGCGATCTCGGCGGCGCGCTCGGTGCTGCGCACGACGAGGTCGTTCGCCAGCGCGACGCGGTTCTGCAGCCAGCGCGCGCGCTCGGCTTCAGGCATCAGCGCGCGGCCGAGCGTCGCGTCCGAGAGAACCAGCGAGCGCACCAGCGTCGGATGGCGATGCGCGAGGGAGATCGCGATGAGCGCGCCGAACGAGACGCCGACCACATGCGCCGGCGCGCCGTCGAGCACGTCGACGACGCTCGCGACGATGCCGTCGAGCCCTGGCGATGCGAGGTCGGGCGAGTCGCCGTAACCCGGCAGGTCGGGCGCGAGGCAGGTGAAATCGGCCTGCAACCGGTCGATCTGCCGGCTCCATGCGGTGCAGCTCGAGCCGATGCCGTGGAGCAGCAGCAGCGGCGGGCCTTGACCGCGGCGGTGGACGTGCAGCCGGGCCATCGCGTCAGGCGCCCATGAATTCGCCGCCGTCGAGCATGAAGCCCGTGCCGGTCGTGAACCGCGCCTGCTCGCCGCAGAGGGTCGTGGCGAAGGCGCCGAAATCCTCGGGTCGGCCGAGCACCTTGGCCTTGGAGCCGAGCTGGCGCGCCCGGTCGGTGTCGTGCGGCCCAGCGAAGATCGCGTTGACGGTGACGCCGCCTTCGAAGAGCAGCGGCGCAGCGCTCTTCGCCCACGCCCACAGCGCGCTGCGCGATGCGGCCGACAGCGACAGGAACGGCTTGGGCGCCTTCACGCTCGTCGACGAGACGATCACGATGCGCCCCCAGCGGCGCTCGCACATCGGCTTGACGGCGGCCTGGATCAGCCGCACGGCGGGATAGAAGACGGTGTCGAATGCCGCCGCGAAGTCGGCCTCCTGCGCATCGAGCGGCAGCACCGGCGGCGGTCCGCCGGTGTTGGCGATCAGGATGTCGAGCGCGCCGAACGCATCGAGCGCAGCTTCGACCGCCCGCTGGGGCAGTGCCGGGTCCTTCAGATTGCCGACGACGGCCACGCAGCGACCCGGGTGGGCCGCTTCGATCGCCTTCAGTTCCGCGGCGCCGCGCGCGACGATCACAATCCGGGCACCTTCGGCGGCAAGCGCCTCGGCAGTGGCCCGCCCGAGCCCGCGCGATGCGCCGGTGACGAGGGCAACCTTGTCGTTCAGTCCAAAATCCATGCGGTTGCCGCGCTTTCGGGAAGTCGATGTCGACCGGATTCTGTTTCGATGCAGTCAGTGAGCGAGCCGGTCCGGACGGGCTCGCGGCTCAATGACGAAGCCCGATCCGGCTCGACCCGAGAGCCTGGCCCAGCAGGGCTACCGCGCGATCCGCCGTGCGATCCGCGACGGCCGGATTCCGCGCGGGCAGTTCTTCTCGGAGAGCAAGCTCGCCGCGTCGCTCGGCGTCTCCCGGACCCCGGTGCGCGAGGCGCTGCTGAACCTGTTCCAGGACGGCGTCGTCGAGATCCTGCCGAAGCGCGGCTACCGGCTGGTCGAGCTCGACGATGCATCGATCGGCGAGATCCGGTTGCTGCGCGTCGCGCTCGAACGGGTCGTCATCGAGCGGCTCTGCGCACGGGCGACCGCTGCCGACATCCGCGAGCTCCGCGCGATCCTGAAGGGCCGCGGCCGCAGCCAGGAGGACATGTTCAGCATCGACGAGGAGTTCCATTTGCGCATGGCCGAACTGGCCGGCTTCCGGCACGTGCAGCGCGTGCTGCTCGGCCTGCGCGGCAAGATGTACCTGATTGCGAGCGGCACCCGCGTGCCGGCGCTGCGCAACCAGACCGTGGTCCGCGAGCACGAGGACATCGTCGACGCACTGGAGCGCGGCGATTGCGCGACGGCGACAAAGACGATGACCGATCACGTCGAGCGTTCGATCGATGCGTTCGTCGCCGCGCGGTCGAGCCTCGCCGCCGTACAGCAGAGGATCGGGCCGCTGGCCTAGCCGGTTGCCTGCGGCGTGGTGACGGCCGGCATCGGGCGCAAAGACGCCGAAGCAGTCGGCTGACGCGGCAAGGCCGGCTAGCACGCGGCGGCCGCCTCGATGCAGCGGTAGTAGTCCTCCGCGGCCCAGCCCGACAGGCGGGCGAAGTAGAGCAGCGCCATCGGATGGGCGCCGGCTCGCCACAAGGTCGCCATGTCCTCGTCGCGCACGGCCGTACGAAGGCCTTCGTCGAGCTTCGATTGGCCGATCACCGCTTCGCGATCCGACGCGAAGGCCTGGCGACGATGGCCGCGGGTCACGTCGATCAGGAACTGCGTCAGCACGATGGCTGTCATGGCGCACCCCAGAGCAGCTGGTGGACACCGCTGTTCCATCCGGGCGCGTACGGAATGCGCGTCACTTCGATCGGCCGCTTCGCGCCGGAAGCGCTCGCCGCGGCGATCCAGTTGCGGATCTCGTGGGTTCCGTTGCCGGCCGCGTCGAGCACCGCGTCGCTGTGGTTGCAGGCCCGGTCCAGATCGCCGTCGAGCAGCGCGTCGACGAACGCCTGGTCGAAGGCCGGGTCGTTGCGCTCGACGCCGGGTGCGCCGACGGTGTGCGAGAGACCGCCGGTCGCGAGGATGCCGACCCGGCGCGCCGGGGCCGAGCGAGCCAGCGTGCGCGCCACCGCGGCGCCCAGCGCGCGGCAGCGGTCGAGGGTCGGCAGCGGCGGGAAGATGCTGTTGATGATCACCGGCACCACGGCGACGTGCGGCTCGATGCCGAGCTGCGCGAGCGGCAGCGTCGTGCCGTGGTCGAGCTGCAGCTCGCTCGAATGCGCCATGTCGAAGCCGTCGCGGTACAGCGCACGCACCATATGGCTCGCCAGCTCAGGATCGCCCCGCCGTGCGGTCGGTGCGAGCTGGAAGTGCGGTTCGGGGAAGGCCTCGTGCAACTCGCCGGTGCCGACCAGGAACGGCGGCGCCAGCCGCGGCTGCAGGTTGACGATGTGCTCGCTCGTGAACGCGACGATCGTCTCGACGCCTGCTTCGCGGAAGGCCCGACCGAGGCGCTCGAAGCCGGCCCGGGTTGCCGCCGCATCGGCCGGCGCGGCGCGCTCCGGCCAGCCGGTGATGTACGGGAAGTGCACGGTGGCCGCGACGATCACGGTGAGCTCCGTCAGAAGAAGACGCTGAGGCCTTGCTTGCCGAGCGTCTGGCGATCGAGCACGACGACGCGCGAGCGCAAACGCAAGCCGTCCGCGGTCGCCACGAACGTATCGGAGCGCTCGCCGCTGAACTGCTGCTCCATGTTCCACCGATGCTGGAGCAGCAGCACGTTGCTGAGCGCCGACACTGCATCGTCGGCTTGCTGCGTGACCTCGATGACCTGCACGAAGTAGCGCAGCCGGGATGGCGGCTGCTCGACCCATGACTGTTTGCTCTCGAGCTTCGCAACGCGGGCCTTCAGCAGCTCGCGGTTCTCGTCGTAATAGCCGAGCTCGTTGTCGTTCGCGACGAGGCCGTCGGCGGTCGACGTCGTGACCGGCACGCGGTAGGTGATCGCATCGTCCATCAGCGCGAGCCATTCGCGGTAGAGACGACGCTGCAGCAGCATCGTCTCGCGACGGTAAAAGCCCTCGACCCGGCGCCAGGTGTCCTCGGCGGCACCGACGGGGCCGATCGGCAGGCCGGCGCCGTTCGCATCGTTCATCGGCCCGGCTCCATCATCAGCTTGCCGTAGTGCCGGTAGAAGGCGCGCTGGTTGGCTTCCGTCATCAGGATGTCGCTCGACGAGCCGGGGAAGGGCGGACCATAGCGCTCGCTCGTCGGTGCTTCGCGGCCGAGCCCCATCTGGTAGACGAATCGGCCCTGGCGTCCGATGTGGCCGCGCAGCGCGTCCTGCACGCTCTGCCAGATGTCGCCGTCGTCCTGCTCGAAGATGCCGCCCGGCCCGAATGCGAGCGAGTACTGCTTGCGGACCTCGGCCTTCAGGTGCGCCGGCAGCGCGCGGTCGACGACACACCACGAATGGACCTCGATCTTGTCGACGCCGCGCGGATGCCATACGCGGAACGAACGGAAGCGGGCGCTGTCCAGGAACGACATGTTCGGAAAGATCGTGCCGACGCCGATCGGCACGAACGCTTCGGCGGACGGGCCGTGCTTGGCCGCGAGTTGGCGGCGCATCTCTTCCATGAAGCCGTGGTACGCGGTCGGCACCGCGGTACCTTGCTGCGCGCCGCCTTTCTCCGAACCGATCGAGTGCCCGTTGCCGGTCTGGATGCAATAGCCGTTGTTGCTCAGCGGGCTGCGAAAGCCCATCGCGACGCCGGACGCGTGCGTCGACGGCACGTGGTAGTGGTCGCCGGCGAAGTTTTCCGACGGGATCTTCCAGTTCACGTCGATGGTCCACTTGTGGATGCCGCCGATGACCTCGGTGCCGCCCTCCATGCGATTCAGCATGAGATCGAGGTAGAACGCCATGTCGCCGAGGTATTCGCGCAAGGTCGGCGCCTGCGGGTCCCAGGTCGCGAAGATCATGCCGCCGAAGGTATCGAGCTGCGCGACTTCGCGCAGCCCATGACGCGTCTTGTCGAAGCCTTCGCCGTACACCGCCGCGAGGCGCGGCACGTTGACGAGCTCGCCCTCGGTGCTGAAGGTCCACGCGTGGTACGGGCAGCGGAAGGTCGTCGCGACACCGGCATCGACGCGACAGACCTGTGCGCCGCGATGGCTGCAGCTGTTCAGGAACGCCCGCAGCTTGCCGGTCTTGTCGCGCACGAGGATGACCGGGTCTTCGGCCATTGTCGTGGTCAGGAACGAGCCGTTCTCAGGCAGTGCGCTCTCATGGCCGAGGTAGAGCCAGCAGCGCGCGAAGATGCGTTCGAGCTCGAGCCGGTACAGGCCCTCATCGACGAAGAGCCGCCGGTCGATGGCCGAGCCATCCGGCAGCATCAGGTCCTGGGCCTGGAACGAGCCGATTCGCGCGTCCATCGGGATCGGCGGCGGCTGCAGTGCGTCTGCGGTTTCGCTGCAGGGAGGGCGGTCGGCGGTGCTCATCGACGGTCACGTTTCCGTTCGGGCATTCTGCGTGTTTGCAATGTCGGGTGTCCTGGTGATCCGATCGACGAGCGGCGCACGGCGTCAGCGCCGGCCCTTCAGCGAAGCGCCGCCGTCGAGCGCGAGCACGCTGCCGGTCGCGATGCGCGCGGAGGCGTCGGAAGCGAGGAAGACGTAGGCCGCTGCGTAGTCGTCCGCCGTCGCGATCGCCTGCAGCAGCAAATCGGCCGCCGCGGGCCCGGCCTCATGGCGCTGCTGGCCGATGCTGTCGATGCCGCGCAGGTCGGTCGGCACGTAGCCCGGTGCGACGGCATTGACCCGGACTTCGGGCGCCAGCTCGAGCGCGAGCTGGCGCGTCAGGCCGTTGATCGCGTGTTTCGCGGCCACGTAGAGCGCCCCGCCGAAGCCGGGATGGGTGCCCGACACCGAGCTCGTGAAGATGATGCATCCGCGAGACGCCGACAGCGCGCTGGCTGCACACAGCGCACCGAGCATGTAGCCCTTGACGTCGATGCCGAACAGCTCGTCGAACGCCGCCTCGAGCTCCTCCGGCGCGAAAGTCCGGAACGCGCGCCGGTTGTCGTAGATGCCGGCATTGCCGACGAAGACGTCGAGCTTGCCGAAGCGGCTCAGCGCGAGGTCGACCGCCCGCTGGTTGGCCAGCGGTTGTCGGACGTCGCCGATCAGCGAGAGATGCGTCGATCCGGCATCCCCGTTCAGGACGGTTTCGCTTCGATCGAGACCGACGACCTTCGCTCCTTCATCGAGGTAGCGCTGAGCGACCGCGCGGCCGATGCCGCTCGCCGACCCGGTGATCAAGGCCACCTTGCCGTCCAGCTCACGCGACATGCGGCCTCTCGGCGGGCCGGTTGGTCACGCGGTCCCCCGGTGTGACGCGTGTCGATCTTGCATGCGGTAGGTGCGAAAAGGGTTGAAGGCCGGCACAGCTTGACGCGGGGGACGCGATGCGTAGTATTCTAGGCTAGTATTCTAGTGTGCCCTTGCCGCTAGGAATGTCTTGCGCGATGGCGCCGGACCACCCACACCACCGTCCTCGAGGGAATCGCATGAAGAAGCTGGCCTGTCTGTCGATGGTCTTCCTGTCGAGTGCGGCCTTCGCCGAGATCGTGATCGGCGTGTCGGTCAGCTCGACCGGACCCGGCGCATCGCTTGGCGTGCCGGTCGCGAACACGATCAACATCCTGCCGAAGACGATCGCCGGAGAGGCGGTTCGCTACGTCGTCGTCAGCGACGCGAGCGATCCGACGACCGGGGCGAAGAACATCCGCAAGTTCGCGCTCGAGGACAAGGTCGACGTCATCATCGGCTCGAGCACCGTTCCGGTCGCGCTGGCGCAGGGCGCTGCGGCGAGCGAGGAACGCATCCCGTTCATCGCGCTGTGCCCGATCCCGATCGACGCGGCCAAGCAGTCGTTTCTCTTCGCGGTGCCGCAGCCGATTCCGCTGATGGTCGACGCGCTGATCGAGCACATGCAGGCGAACGGCGTGAAGTCGCTCGGCTACGTCGGCTTCGCCGACTCCTGGGGCGATGCAAACTACAACACCGTGATGAAGAACGGCGCTGCCGCCGGCATGACCGTTGCGAGCAACGAGCGCTACGCGCGTGCCGATACGTCGGTCTCGTCGCAAGTGCTCAAGGTGCTGTCGACACAGCCGGATGCGGTCTTCGTCGGAGCAGCCGGCACGCCTGCCGCACTGCCGCAGATCGCGGCGGTCGAACGCGGCTATCGCAAGACGATCTATCACACGCACGGCGTCGTCAACGCCGACTTCATCCGCGTCGCGGGCAAGAGCGCCGAAGGCGTGATAGCACCGACCGGCGCCGTCGTCGTCGCCGAGCAGCTGCCGGCGGAGCATCCACTGAAGGCGGCCGGCATGGAGTTCGTGCAGCGCTACGAAGGCGTCTACGGCGCGGGCAGCCGCAATGCCTTCGGCGCCTATGCGTACGACGCCTTCACGCTCGTCAGCGCCGCCGTGCCGGTCGCGATGAAGTCGGCGAAGCCCGGCACACCGGAGTTCCGCCAGGCAATGCGCGATGCGATCGAGAGCAACAAGGGCGTGAAGGGAACGCATGCGGTCTACGACATGAGCGCGACCGACCATACCGGCGTCGACAAGCGGGCGCGCGTGCTGGTGCGGGTGGAGAACGGCGAGTGGAAGCTGTTGCGGTCCAAGGCCAACTGAATCGAACGGCGTCCGGCGGCGGATGCCTCAGGAGACGAACGTGAGCGGTTTCAAGGTGGTCCGGAGCGAGGACGTCGAGCGGGTGTCGTACGGACCGAAAAGCGAACTGCAGGTCCTGATCGGCGACAACGAAGGCAGCACGCCGATCCGCACGGCGCTGCAGACCTGTCAGCCCGGCTACGACGTGCCGTACCACTGCCATCCGTACACCGAGTACCTGATCGTGCTGCAGGGCTCGGCCGAGTTCCGGATCGAAGCGAACGGCACCGAGAAGGTGGTGCTCGAAAAGGGCGACTCGGTGCAGCTCGATGCGGGCATCTGGCACGCGTTCACGACGCTCGGCGACGAGGTCACACACCTGCTCGGCGTGCACATCTCGCCGCAGCGGATCGTCAACTACAAGCCGGGCGTGAAGACCGATTCGCGCGGATTCCGGATCGAGTGACGGTCAGGGTGGACGAGCGGCGACGCCCGCGGCGATGCTGAAGCTGGCCGTCGTCGGCTTCGGCGCGATCGGTCGGGAGCTCGCGCGATGGCTGCAGGACGATCCGGCGATCCGGATCACGCAGGTCGTCGTGCCGCCGCGATCGACGGAACGGGTGCAGACCCTTTGCACGGGGCTCGGTCTCGACGCGCGCGTGCTGAATGCGCTCGATCTGACGGCGGAGGGCCGACCCGATGCGGTCGCCGAATGCGCCGGCCACGACGCCCTTTCGGCGCACATCGTCCTGGCGCTGCAGGCCGGCATTCCGTGTGCGGCGGCGTCCGTCGGCGCGCTTCACGAGGCCGGGCTGTTCGCGCGCCTCGAAGAGGCGGCCCGCAGCGGGAGGACCCGGCTGCAGTTGGTCACCGGCGCAGTCGGTGCGATCGACGCGCTGGCCGCCGCCCGCATCGGCGGGCTCGACGAGGTGCGCTACGTCGGCACGAAGCCGCCCCGCAGCTGGCTCGGCACGCCGGCGGAGCAGGTCTGCGACCTGGCGACGCTGGAGGCGCCGCGCGTGATCTTCACGGGCAGTGCGCGCGAAGCGGCGCTGGCCTATCCGAAGAACGCGAACGTGGCGGCGACCGTGGGCCTCGCCGGGCTCGGCCTCGACCGCACGCAGGTCGAGCTGGTCGCCGACCCGGGTGTCGCACGCAACACACACCGGCTCAGCGCGTACGGCGCGTTCGGGCGGCTCGACTTGGTGCTGGAGAACCTGCCGCTGCCGGACAACCCGAAGACCTCGGCGCTCACGGCGTACAGCATGGTGCGGGCGGTTCGCGACCTGGTGCAGCCGGTCGGGTTCTGAATCGGGTGCTCGGTCGTGTCGCCGGGGTCGGCGATCGGTCGTCCTAGGCTACTGCGCTGCGATTTCGCGAAGGAGGCGCAAGAGAGCACTTCATCCGACCGTCACTCGACCGT
>JBDSAB010000069.1:0-5669 GCA_039922395.1 Caldimonas sp. | reverse complement strand
GGAACGGTATCGGGGCTCGAACTGGCGCTCGCGAAGTACGGCACGATGCGCCGCGCCGACCTGATCGCGCCGGCAATCCGCTACGCCGAGCAGGGCTTCGTGCTCGACCAGGGCGATGCCGACATGTTCGCGACGGCGACCGACGCGTTCAAGGCCGATGCGGCGACCGCGGCCATCTTCCTGAAGAACGGCAGTGCGGCCTACGTGACCGGCGACCGCCTCGTGCAGCGCGATCTCGGGCAGACGTTGCGGCAGATCCGCG
Organism: Caldimonas sp.; assembly: GCA_039922395.1. Lineage (GTDB taxonomy): Bacteria > Pseudomonadota > Gammaproteobacteria > Burkholderiales > Burkholderiaceae_C > Schlegelella_A. The sequence goes on along the minus strand of JBDSAB010000069.1, from coordinate 5,407 downwards.
ACAGCGGCGCCGCCGGCTTCTACAAGGGACCGGTCGCCGAAGCGATCGTCGCGTCGAGCCAGGCCGGCAAGGGCATCCTGACGCAGGCCGACCTCGACCAGTACCAGACCCGCGAGTTCGCGCCGGTCGAGTGCGACTACCGGGGCTTTCACGTCGTCTCGGCGCCGCCGCCGAGCTCGGGCGGCGTCATCATCTGCGAGATCCTGAACGTGCTCGAGGGCTATCCGCTGAAAGAGTGGGGCTTCCGCTCGGCGCAGGCCGTGCACGTGCAGATCGAGGCGATGCGCCATGCCTATGTCGATCGCAACAGCTACCTCGGCGATCCCGAGTTCGTCAAGAACCCGCTCGACCGCCTGCTCGACAAGGCCTACGCGGCGAAGATCCGCGCCGCGATCGATCCGGCCAAGGCGGCAATCTCGAAGGACCTGAAGCCTGGCGTGCCGCCGCACGAAGGCAGCAACACGACGCACTATTCGATCGTCGACAGCAAGGGCAATGCGGTCGCGGTGACCTATACGCTGAACGACTGGTTCGGTGCCAAGGTCACGGCGGCAAAGACCGGCGTGCTGCTCAACGACGAGATGGACGACTTCACCGCCAAGCTCGGCGTGCCCAACATCTACGGGCTGGTGCAGGGCGAGGCCAACGCGATCGCGCCCGGCAAGCGGCCGCTGAGCTCGATGAGCCCGACGATCGTCACGAAGGACGGCAAGCCGGTCATGGTGGTCGGCACGCCCGGCGGAAGCCGGATCATCACGGCGGTGCTGCACACGATCATCAACGTGATCGACTACGGCATGAACGTTCAGGAGGCGGTCGATGCGCCGCGCTTCCACCAGCAGTGGCTGCCGAATCCGACCAACATCGAGCCGTTTGCGCTGAGCCCCGACACGAAGAAGATCCTCGAAGGCATGGGCCACGTGTTCGGGAATCCGCAGCCGGCAAATCACGTCGCGGCGATCCTCGTCGGTGCGCCGTCGATTGGCGGCAAGCCGGTCGGCAACAACCGCTACTACGGCGCAAACGACCCGCGGCGCAACAGCGGGCTCGCGCTCGGGTACTGACAGCCCGCGTTTCGCCGGCCGGCGGTGGCGAGCCGGGCCGGCATCCCGGCCCGGTCGGATCGCGGGGAATCAGCCGCTCTTCTTGGCCGACCCCTCTCGCGCCGCAATCCGTTTCGCCGGTGTCTTCCGAGTCGCAGACTTCTTTGCGGTGGTCTTTTTCGATGCCGACTTCTTCGATGCGGCCTTCTTCGCCGGTGATTTCTTCGCGGCCGACTTCTTCGGCGGCGGCACCTTGCCGCCTTCCTTGCGCGCTTCGGACAAGCCGATCGCGATCGCCTGCTTCGGGTTGGTCACCTTCTTGCCCGAGCCGCCGCTCTTCAGCGTGCCCTTCTTGCGCTCGTGCATCGCCGTCTTGACCTTCTCCTGTGCCTTGTCGCCATACGTTGCCATAGCCGTCTCCTGGTTGTTTGCATCGGCCCCGTCATGGCGGCCGCCACCATTGAAGCGCCGCCGTTGATCGCTGCGCACAGGACGACAGGCAAACGAGAGGCCGGCGCATGTCTCGCGAATCGGCACCCCACACGCAGCGGAGCGGCAACGGATCACGAAGGCATGAAGCGGCGAGTTGCAACACTTCGCACCGTCCGGCGGTGTGCCAACTCTTGCCGCAGGCCCGCGCAAGCCCCCGCCCAAAATGAAGGGTCCGTTGAACTGACCGCCGCGTCCCTCGACGTCGGCACGATTCCGAAAGCGCCGGTTGCCCGCTCTCCGCCTCATCGAACTGCAACGACCCCGCCGGGTCGACCTCGCCAGGACAGCGCCGTGCTGTACCTGATCCTGGTCTTCGGCCACTTGCTGGCCACGTCGATGGCCCTCGGCGCGATCGTCGCGACCGACCTGCGGATGCTGTCGAAGCTCGCCCACGACCGCGTTCGCATTCCGCCGCCGAACGAGTTCGTCGCCCGCCTCGTCACGATCGCGCTCGTGCTGCTCTACGTGACGGGTGCCGGCATGCTGTGGATCAAGAGCCAGCAGTCCGAGCCGCTGCTCAACCCGAAGCTGCAGGGCAAGCTCCTGCTGGTGCTGCTGCTGACCGTCAACGCCGTGGTCCTGCACCGCTGGACCTTCCCGCGCCTCGCGCGCGGCCGCAGCGTCGGTCGCTGGCATGCCGCCGACTGGGTCGTCGTCGTGATGCCGGTCGCGCTGTCGAACTGCCTCTGGATGTTCTGCGCGTTCCTCGGCATCGCACGGCCGTGGAACGACTCGATGCCGCTGCGTGACGTGCTCCAGATCGCGGCCACGCTCTACGCGGTCGCGCTGGTCGGCGTCCTGTGCGTGCTGGCCGCCGCGTCGCGCCCGCAGCCGGACGATGCTGGCGGACCGCTGAAGTTGTTCAAGCGTGCGCTCGCGTCGATCGGCCGTCTCGGCCAGGATCGCCACGCCGCCGCAGCCGCGGAAAACGCGGCAAGACGACCGCGGCGGCGCTCGAGCCGGTCGCGCATCGACGCGAGCGACTCGGTGTTCGCGAAGCGCCGCACGCGGACGGCGAGCGAGCGTTCCGAGCGCGCAGAGCGCGTCGAGCCGAGCACCGCCGCGCTGCGGCGCGCCTGACCCGGTCCAGGGTCAAGGTCAAATCGAGCGCCGAGGCGCTCAGATCCGAACAATGCGCGACGTGGTGCGGTTCAGGTTCGCCAGACGCGCGGCACCGTGCCGGTCATCGCCCAGGCCTCGCGTCGCCACGCCTGCCAGACGGTCGTCAGCAGTCCGATCGCCGGCTCGACCGCGGGCGCGAGGACCCGCAGCACGACGACCTCGGGCTGCACCGCGGTGACGCCAGCCGTGCGCGCGAGCGGATGCGCGGCGGCCAGCTCGCGCGCCGACTCGAGCAGCGCCTCGCGCCGCGCGTCGGCGAGCGCGCTGCCGGCGGCGAACCACAGCACGCCGAGCGTGCGGCGCCCGGCAAAGCCGAGCGGCGAGTCGAGCAGGCGGCGATCGGCGGCATCGATGGTGCCGCGCTCGAGCCAGCGGCCGGGCAGCTCGATCGACTGCCGATAGCGCCCGCGCTCGAACGGCTGGTCCGAGGCCGGCAGGCCGAGCGCCAGGATGTCCCAGCCGATCATCTCGGCGCCGGGGTCGAGGTCGAATCGCAGGGTGCTCTCGGCGTTGCAGCCGCTGAACGCGATCGTCTCGAGCGGCAGCCATTCGAGGCGCGCGCCGGCCTCGACGCGCGCCCGGATCGTCTGCACCGCAGCAGGGCCGAGGCTTCGGTAGAAGCGGGTCGCGCCGGCGGTCGTGACGAGGGCGTGCGACTGCGGTGCGAGGGTCGCATCGATCGCCAGCGTGTCGCCGCCGACCAGCCCACCGGGCGGGTGGACCAGCACGTTGTGGCAGATGCCGGGGCCTTCGGGATAGAGACTGCGCAGCACGCGCAACGGCCCGTCGTGGCGGTCCTGCAGCACGGTGCGCGCTTCGGCGCGGCGATAGTCGAGTTGCAGGTGGCCGTGCCAGCCCATGAGCGGTTCGGAATCGACGGGGTGGCGCAGTGTAGGCGGGCTCGCTTGCGGCAGCGGACCGCATCCGGCGCAGAATGCGCGGCACGCAAAGATACTGCGCCCGGGAGCGAGCGATGGACGAAGCGATCACACCGACGCGGACCTCGACTTCATGCTGCATCGTCGGCGGTGGACCCGCCGGCATGATGCTCGGCTACCTGCTGGCGCGCGCCGGCGTCCGCGTGGTGGTGCTCGAGAAGCACGCCGATTTCCTGCGCGATTTTCGCGGCGATACGGTGCACCCGTCGACCCTGCGCGTGATGCAGGAGCTCGGCCTGCTCGACGCGTTCATGCAGCGCCCGCACCAGAAGCTGCGCGAGATCGGCGGCTGGTTCGGCCGCGAGTCGGTGCGCCTTGGCGACTTCGGCGGCCTGCCGGAGCCCTACGCCTTCATCGCGATGATGCCGCAGTGGGAGTTCCTCGACTTCCTCTCGGACGAGGCGAAGAAGCTGCCGGCGTTCGCGCTGCGCATGCAGGCGAATGTCAGCGAGCTGGTGCTCGATGGCGGACGGGTCGTCGGCGTGCGCGGCAGCGAGCCGGGCGGCACGTTCGAGATCCGCGCCGACCTCGTGGTCGGCTGCGACGGCCGCCATTCGACGGTGCGCGCCGCCGCCGGCCTGGCGGTCGAGGACGTCGCGGCGCCGATCGACGTGCTCTGGTTCCGGATCTCGCGCGACCCGACGGAGACCGACCAGAGCCTGGCCCGGATCGGGCCCGGGCACATCGTCGTGACGATCGATCGCGGCGACTACTGGCAGTGCGCGTTCGTGATTCCGAAAGGCGGCGCCGATGCGCTGCGCGCGCAGCCCATCGGCGTGCTGCGCGATCAGGTCGTCAAGGCCGCGCAGCCGCTGGCCTCGCGCATCGCCGACCTGCGTTCGTGGGACGACGTCAAGCTGCTGACGGTCACGGTCGACCGGTTGACCGAATGGTCGCGCCCCGGGCTGCTCCGCATCGGCGACGCGGCGCATGCGATGTCGCCGGTCGGCGGCGTCGGCATCAACCTGGCGATCCAGGACGCCGTCGCGACCGCCAACCTGCTTGCCGAGAAGCTGCGCGACGGCACCCTCGAGGACGACGATCTCGACGCGGTGCGCGAGCGCCGGCTGTGGCCGACGAAGGCGACGCAGGCCCTGCAGATCGGCATCCAGGACAACGTGCTCGCGCCGGTGCTGAGCGGCGCCAACGCCGAGCTCGAGGTGCCGCTGCCGATGCGGTTGCTGTCGTCGATGCGGCCGCTGCGGCGGCTGTTCGCGCGCCTGCTCGGCATGGGCGTGCGGCCGGAGCACGTGCGCTCGCCGGTCGCCTGAGCGGCGGCGGGGCGGCCGCGCGCGCAAGCGCGGCTCGCCCCGCGGCGCTCGCCTCAGCGCGATCGCCAGTAGCGCTTGTGCATCGCGACGATCGGCTCGGCGACCGCCGCGACCGGGCCGATCACACGGACGTCCTTCTGCCCGCGCGCGAACACGTGGCGGCACGGCAGGTCGAGGGTTGGGTTCTCGGCGTGGTTGCCGGTCAGGCGCAGCAGCGTCCGCTCCTCGATCCCGTAGACGAGCCGGCCGATGTGGGCCCAGTACTGCGTGCCGGCGCACATCGCGCACGGCTCGACCGTCGTGACCAGCGTGCAGCCCCACAGCTCGGCCGGCGAGTAGCGTGCCGCCGCGTTGCGGGCCAGCACCGCCTCGGCGTGGTTCACGCTGTCGACGTTGCCCTGCTCGAGCAGCACCGTCTCGTGGTCGGCCGCGACGAGCATCGCGCCGAACGGATGGTGCCCGGCCTCCATCGCGCGCCGCGCCAGGCCGTGCGCGCGTTCGAGCATCGCGACGACCTGCGCGTCGGTCGGTTCGCTGCGGC
>JBDSAB010000068.1:0-4823 GCA_039922395.1 Caldimonas sp. | reverse complement strand
GACATCGACTTCGAGGTCCAGGATCGCGAGTTCGTCGCGATCGTCGGCCCGTCCGGCTGCGGCAAGACGACCTGCATGCGCATGGCCGCGGGCCTCGAGCACCCGACCGGCGGGCATGTCTATGTCGACCGCGACGAGGTCAGGAAGCCGGGGCCGGACCGCGCGGTCGTGTTCCAGGCCTTCGCGCTGTTCCCGTGGAAGACGGTCTGGGACAACATCGAGTTCGGGCTGGTCTCGCTCGGCATCGACGCGGCCGAGCGCAAGCGCCGCATCGAACAGCACATCGAGCTGATGGGCCTCGGCGGCTACGAGCAGGCCTATCCCCACCAGTTGTCGGGCGGCATGCAGCAGCGCGTCGCGATCGCGCGCGCCTACGTGCTCGATCCGAAAGTGCTCCTGATGGACGAGCCGTTCGGCGCGCTCGACGCGCAGACCCGCGTCGTGATGCAGGAAGAGCTGGTCCGGCTCGCGCGCACGCACCCGCGCACCGTGCTCTTCATCACCCATGCGGTCGAGGAGGCGGTGTATCTCGCCGACCGCATCGTCGTGATGTCGCGGCGGCCCGGCACGATCCGCGAGATCGTCGACGTCAAGTCGATCCGCGTCGCCGAGGGCTGGGACCAGCACAAGCGCATCGAGGACGTGATGGACCTGCCGTCGTTCGTCCACCTGCGCACCCATGTCTGGAAGCTGCTGCGCGAGCAGCAGGCCGGCGAGCTGCATTGAAGAACGAAGACAACGAACCATTCCACCGGAGACAAACGATGAACCGCATCCTGAAACAAGGCCTCCTTGCCACCGTCTTCGTGAGCGGCCTCGCCGGCGCGCAGGCGCAGCAGCCGCTGACCGAGATCAAGGTCAGCTACCAGCCTGCCCTCTACTGGGCGCTGCCGTTCTACGTGGCGAGCGAGAAGAACTGGTGGGCCGAGATGGGGCTGAAGCCGACCTTCAGCATCTTCCCGGCCGGCGTGCCGCAGATCGCCGCATCGGCATCGAAGTCGTGGGACGTCGGCGGCACCGGGTCGGTGCCGGCGGTGCTCGGTCATGTCCGCTTCGGCATCAAGACGATCGGCCTGACCAACGACGAATCGGCCGGCAACGCGCTGCTGGTGCGCAAGGACGTGGCCGACAAGTTCATGAAGACGCCGGCCTCGATGAAGGGCCAGACGATCCTGCTCACCGCCAACTCGACCGGCGACTACGCGGTGCAGGCCTGCCTGAAGCGCTACGGCCTGGCGAAGGGCGATGTCACGTTGAAGAACATGGGCCAGGCCGAGATCATCTCGGCGGTCTCGTCGAACAACGCCGAGCTCGCGGGCCTCTGGGCGCCGAACATCTACACGCTCGAGGAGAAGGTCGGCGCGAAGGTGCTGTGCTCCGGCAAGGAAGGCGGCGTGGTGGTGCCGGGTGCGCTGATCGCGCGCTCCGAGTACGCCGAGCAGAACCCCGAGGCGGTCGCCAAGTTCCTTGCCGTGTACCTGCGCGCCTGGAGCTGGATGAACGCGAACAAGCCCGAAGCGATCGCGCTGATGAAGAAGTTCTACGAGCAGGGCGGCGTGTCGATCAGCGAAGCATCGATGAAGCGCGAGTTCGAGACCCGGCCGACCTTCGACCTCGCGAACCAGCTCGCGCGCATGGACCGCGCGCGCGGCAACTCCGACATGGATTCGTGGTTCGGCCAGATCGCGATCTTCATGCGCGGCACCGGCGCGATCCAGACCGTGCCGCAGCCAACCGACTTCATCACCGATGCGTACATGAAGCGGGTGCAGGCCGATCCGAGGCTGCGCGAGTTCGCAAAGCGCAATAACTGACACGGATCCGAACCGGGTGAGCAACAGGCCGCCCTGTGCGGCGACATGAAAGCGCTTACATGCAGAGTCCTGGACAACTTCCCAACCCACCACGCACCACCTTCCGTGAGCCCTCCATGACCCTCACCCATCTCCTGTCCCATGAGTCGGAAGCCGTGCACGAGGAGCTGACGTGAACCGTCCCAACATCCTGTTCATCATGGCCGATCAACTGGCTGCGAGTGCCCTGGCAACGTACGGTCACAAGCAGGTCAAGACCCCGCACCTCGACCGGCTTGCGGCGCGCGGCACGGTGTTCCAGAACGCCTACAGCCCCAACCCGATCTGCGCCTCGTCGCGCTTCGCGATGATGTCGGGGCAACGCTCGTCGCGGATCGGCGCCTTCGACAATGCGGCCGAGCTGCCCGCTTCGGTGCCGACATTCGCGCACTACCTGCGCTCGCTCGGCTACCACACGGCCCTGTCCGGCAAGATGCACTTCGTCGGCCCGGACCAGTTGCACGGTTTCGAGGACCGCGTCACGACCGACATCTACCCGTCTGACTTCGGCTGGACGGCCGATTGGGCGCGCCAGGTCGAGCCGTATGCGCCGAGCCAGATGAGCATGCGAGGCATCGTCGAGTCGGGCCTGTGCGTGCGCTCGCTGCAGATGGACTACGACGACGATGTCGCCCACCAGGCCGTGCAGTGGCTGTATGACCACGCGCGCCGCCCCGAGAGCGATCCGTTCCTGCTGGTGGCCTCGTTCACGCACCCGCACAACCCGTTCACGATCTCGCGCGAATACTGGGACCTGTACGACCACGCCGAGGTCGAGATGCCCACGGTGCCCTTCATCCCCTACGAAGAGCGCGACCCCTGGAGTCAGCGCTACTACAAGCTGATCCGCCAGGACGAGCACCGCGTCACCGAAGAGATGATCCTCTCGGCACGCCACGCCTACTACGGCATGGTCAGCTACATCGATCGAAAGGTCGGCCTGCTGATCGACACGCTCGAGAAGACGAACACGCTCGACAACACCGTCATCGTGTTCACAGCCGACCACGGCGAGATGCTCGGCGAGCGCGGCATGTGGTTCAAGTTCAACCCGTACGAGCCCTCGATCAAGGTACCGCTCATCATCCACGCGCCGGGCGCCATGGCGGGACGGCGCGTCGTATCCAACTGCTCGCTGGTCGACCTGCTGCCGACCCTCGTCGATCTCGCGACCGACGGCAACCCACCGGCGCTCGCGGACCACTGCGACGGCCGCAGCCTGGCCGCGCTGCTGCACGGGAGCGACCCGTCATGGACCGATGAAGCCTTGATCGAATTCACGGGCGAAGGCGTGCACGCGCCGGCCTTGATCCTGAAGCAGGGGCGCTACAAGTACGTGCACTGCGAAGGCGACCCGGGCATGTTGTTCGACCTGGAAGCCGACCCCACCGAGCTGCGCAACCTGTGCAAGGAACCGGCCTTCGCCGACCTGGCCCAGCGCTTCGTCGGCGAGATCGAGCGCCGCTTCGAGCCCGCGAAGATCAAGCAGGACGTGCTGGCCAGCCAACGGCGCCGGCTCTTCCTGCACGCGACGCTGACCAAGGGCAAGCACCTCCCCTGGGACTACCAGGTGCGCAAGGACGCGTCGAAGCAGTACGTGCGCAGCGTATCGACCACGAGCACAACGGCCACGAAGGCCAAGGCGCGATATCCGTTCGTGCCGAGCGTGCCGCCCGACACACCACGCAAACCGAGCCAGTAGCCAACGACCGTCAAGTCTGGAGATGCCATGCGCCTCAACCTCACGCTGAAATTCCTCTTCGCCGGGTTGGTTTTGCTCGCGAGCGCCGGCACGTGGGCGCAGGCCTATCCAAACAAGCCGGTCACGGTGATCGTGCCGTTCCCGGGCGGCGGCATCGTCGACATCCTCACGCGCGTCGTCACCGAGAAGATGGCGAACAGTTGGGGCGTGCCGATCATCGTCGACCCGAAGCCGGGCGCAGGCGCCTTGCTCGGCACGCAGGCCGTCGCCGCCGCAGCGCCCGACGGCTACACCTTGCTGGTCGCATCCATCACCGCCTCGGTCGGCCCCTTCATCAACCCGAACTTCAAGCCCGATTTGCGCAAGGACTTCGTTGCCGTCGGCATGTTCGCCAATGCGCCGAACGTCGCGGTGGTGCCGGCGGATTTCCCTGCGTCGACGATGGCCGAGCTCGTCGATCTGGCGCGCAAGTCGCCCGGTAAGCTGAACTATGCACACTCGGGTGTCGGCTCGACCAACCATCTGCCGGTCGAGTTCCTCAAGGCCTCGCGCAACCTGCAGATCACCTCTGTGCCCTACAAGGGCCAGCCGCCAGCCGTGACCGACGTGATCGCCGGCCAGATCCAGCTCTTCTTCGGCGCACCGGCGCTGCTGGTGCCGCACGTGAAGTCGGGCAAGCTGAAGGCGATCGCGGTCACGTCGACCAAGCGCCTGGAGGACTTGCCGACAGTCGCCACGCTGGCCGAGAGCGACTATGGCGATGTGCTCGGCGGCTCGGGCTGGTTCGGCATCGTCGCGCCGCTCGGCACGCCGTCGGCGGTGGTGAATCGCTTCAACCAGGAACTGAACGCGGCACTGAAGTCGCCCGACGTGATCGAGAAACTGCGTCGCGCCTACGCGTTTCCCGACGGTGGTTCGCCCGCGGAGTTCAGCAAGTTCCTCGCGGACGAGGGCACACGCTGGGCCAAGCTGGTCAAGGACGCGAACATCAAGTTGGACTGACCATCATCGATGTACTGAGAGAGAAGGCATGAGCACCCATTACCTGAAAAAGGCGAGCAAGACGCCCGAGACCGAAACCGCGACCGCGCAGAAGGTCGTCACCGACATGCTGGCCGCGATCGAAACGGGCGGCGAGGCGGCGGTGCGCCGCTATGCGAAGACGCTCGACCACTGGGACGGCGAGATCGTGCTGAGCCGCGCCGAGATCGAGCGCCGCGCCGCCGAGGTGCCGGCGCAGGTGCGCCAGGACATCGACTTCGCGATCA
>JBDSAB010000067.1:0-15430 GCA_039922395.1 Caldimonas sp. | reverse complement strand
TCCATGCCGTAGAACTCGGCGAACGCGGGGTAGATCTTGATGACCTTGTTGGCGAAGATTCGCGACAGGCGCGGGTCGTTCCGCGTGTCCACCATCTTCGGCTCGCCGATCGCCTTGAGCATGCGTTCAGCGGCGGTGGAATAGGCCACCGGGTTGCGGCGGCACTCGGCCAGGTACTCCTCGATTGACAGCTCTTCTTCGCGGCTGCGCTCGAAGCGAGCGGCGAAATTGCTGATCACATCCATGCTGATCTCCTGTGCAATGCGACGGCGAAGGAACATTCATTCCCACCGTCTGGGGAAGTTCTGATGGAGCCCCGTTGGGCGCCATCAGAGCTTTCCTGAGCATCAGCAATGCATCAACAAGCTTCGGTCATCAGCGTTCGGCGCATCCTTCGATTACACGGGCTTTGACGGTGTACTTCACCGCTGAAACGCTGCATGGAGGTTAGCAAACAACGTGCCGCGAAAAACTTCGTTGACGTCACATTGAAACGCATCGCGCACGTGCATGTGTGAAGTTTCGCAAACGGTGTGGCGCGCAGAACACCAGAGCGGAGGAGATCTTTGTGACGGACAAGGCCGCCACTAAGATGAGGGACTGCGTGTGTGCATGAGCGCCTCGCGATGCCGGTGTCAGCGCATTTGATGAGACCCGTTTCGGCCGCCATGCAGTCGCCGTTCGCGGCGCTCGCAACTCGCCCTTCAGCTCGACGGCAGACCCAGTTTCTCGAGCAACCCGTTGAGCTCGTCCAGCGATCCGAACTGGATCGCCACCTCGCCCTGTTCACCACGGCGCGTGCGCTTCTTGACGCGGATGTCGACGGCGGCGGCGAGCGCATCCGAGAGCGTCTGTTCGATGCGCAGCAGATCGCGAGGCTTCTCGCGCTGGGTGCGCAGCAGACGCGTCTGACGACCGCGACCACTGCCGCGTCGCGTGACCAGGAGCTCCGCCTCGCGCACGCTCAACTTGCGCGCCACCACTTCGTTGGCGACGATGATCTGCTCGGCACCCTCGAGCGCCAGCAGTGCCCTCGCGTGCCCCATGTCGAGGTCGCCGGCGAGAAGAAGCTGTTGGACCGGATCAGCCAGATTCAACAATCGCAGCAGATTCGTCGCGGCACTCCGCGAGCGGCCCACCGAGCGCGCCGCCTCCTCGTGCGTCAGGCCGAATTCATCCGTCAGTCGCTTCAGCCCTTGAGCCTCTTCGAGCGGATTCAGGTCCTCACGCTGGATGTTCTCGATCAGCGCCATCGCTGCGGCCGCCTCATCGGGAACATCGCGCACCAACACAGGGACTTCGGTCAGCCCCGCCAGGCGCGCCGCGCGGACGCGGCGCTCGCCGGCGATGACTTCGTAGCGCGGTGCTCGTCCCGCCGCATCCTCACCGAGGGGGCGCCCGGCGGCGTGGACACGTCGAACCAGGACGGGCTGCATGATGCCCTGCGACTTGATGCTCTCGGCCAGCTCGAACAGCGCGCCTTCGTCCATTCGCGTGCGTGGCTGGTACTTGCCGGCCTGCAGGTCATCGAGGGCCAGCGTGTGAGGCGTGGAACCCTTCGATCCCGTCGGGTTTGCCTCGGGCGACGGGTCCCGCACCGTGGGCCCGAGCAGCGCCTCCAAGCCGAGCCCCAGCCCTTTCGGTTTCTTCGTCGCCATCACGCGATTCTCCATGATCGAACGCCGTCCTTAGCCTGCGATGCCGAGCCCGCGGTCGAGACGCTCGGGCAGGCATCGAGAGGGTGCCTTATGCTCGAACTTGTCTGGAGATCGACCATGAAGTACCGCGTTTTTGTCGATGGCCAAGAAGGCACGACCGGCCTTCGCATCCACGAGTACCTCGCGAAGCGTGATGACGTCGAGGTGCTGAGCATCGCGCAAGACAAGCGCAAGGACGCCGCTGAGCGGGCACGTCTGCTCAATGCCGCGGATGTGGCCTTCCTGTGCCTTCCCGACGCGGCCGCGCGCGAAGCGGTGTCGCTGGTGACGAATCCGAAAACCTGCGTCATCGACGCGAGCACCGCCCATCGGACCGCTGCGGGCTGGGTTTTCGGCCTGCCCGAGCTGGCGCCGGACCAGCGGGCGCGCCTTCGCGAGTCGAAGCGCATCGCGAATCCCGGCTGTCACTCGACTGGTTTCATCCTTCTGATGCGGCCGCTGGTCGACGCGGGGTTGGTGCCCACTTCTGCGCTTGTGACTGCCACGTCTATCACCGGATATTCAGGTGGCGGCCGCAAGATGATCGAGCGCTACAGTGAGGGCGACGATCCGAAACTCGCCGCTCCGATGCCTTACGGCTTGACGCTGGCGCACAAGCACGTCCCGGAAATGCGCGCGCACAGTGGACTCGAAGTGGACCCCGTCTTCATGCCCATCGTCGGCGACTTCTACAAGGGGCTGGCAGTCTCCCTTCCCTTGCACCTGAGTGCGTTGGGCGGTGGGGTCACCCCCGAGCGCATGCACGCCGTCCTCGCCGATCGCTATCAAAATGAAGCGTTCATCCAGGTTCGCCCGTTGCGCGATCCTGATGCGTTAGAGAGCACTTACTTCGACGTTCAGGCGTGTAACGACACCAATCAAGTTGATCTCTTCGTGTTTGCCAACGAATCGCAGGCGGTCCTGATTGCCCGGCTCGACAACCTCGGAAAGGGCGCCAGTGGCGCAGCCGTTCAAACGATGAACGTTCACCTCGGCTTGGACGAAGCGTACGGCCTTTGACCCCCTACGACGCCACGCCGTCAGCGCGCCGCCTCGCGGCGCCGCTTTGGCGAATTCGATAGTGATAGGTGTAAGCCACACGGAAGCCGAGCCGCTTGTAGATCCGCTTGGCCGCGGTGTTGGTGCCCTCGACTTGAAGGTAAGCCACCTGCCCACCGCGCGACACGGACTCTGCCAACAGGTGCTGACATAAGGCAGTCGCTAGGCCGGAAGATCGGGCTGAAGGCGACGTGAACACGTCGTAGAGGCCCACCAGTTCCGCTTCGATGGCGTATTGACCGCAGGCCACTGCCACGCCGTGCCGATCGAACAGGGCGAACCCAGAAAACGGAACTGGCGATTCCTGCAAGCGCTCGGCATGGGCCTCCCGATGGGCCAGAGCCGTGCCGCGAAACAGGCCCACCGTCTCAGCGAGGGACCGATGAGAGAGCGGCTCGATGCGATAGCCACTCGGCGGCGTCGGGGGTCGCCGGTCTTCGCGCTCGCTTGAAACCATCACGCAGGTTTCCTCGTAAGCCTCAAAGCCTAGCCGCGCCAGTTCGGCGTCGATACCCTCGGGTTGCGAGAAAGGGGTCACCCGAACCATCAACTCCAAGCCGACGCTGTCGTAGAGGTTTTGGCAAATCTCGAGCTTCGTTTCGGCCGTCATCCGACCCGTTGCGACCGGGTTGATGCAACGGGCGCGCTTGGCCTTGCCCGGAGAAAAGCGGACGAGCCAGCCGTCGACCCAGCGCTGCTGGGGCGGGGCGCTGGCATTGATTCCTGCATCCTCGATGCGAGACAGCAAGGTGGGGTCGAACCCCATGGTTACGCGGGCGTTTGAGCCGTCGGGGCGACGTCCATCGCCTCGACGCGCTGAGCCATTTCACGGGCGAACGCGATGAAGGCCTGCGCCCCTTTGGAGGCCGGATCGAAGACGACGCCGGGCACACCGTAGCTCGGCGCCTCGGCGAGCCGAACGTTGCGCGGGATGACCGTGTTGAAAACCTTTTCGCCGAAGTGAGCCTTCAACTGCTCGCTGACCTGCTGCTGAAGCGTGATGCGGGCATCGAACATCACGCGAAGCAGGCCGATCACCTTCAGCTCAGGGTTCAAGTTCGCATGCACCTGCCGGATCGTATTGACCAGGTCACTCAAACCTTCGAGGGCAAAGTATTCACACTGCATGGGGACGACAACCCCATGGGCGCAACACAGGCCGTTCAGGGTCAGCAGGCTCAGACTCGGCGGGCAATCAATCAGGATCACGTCGTACTCGGATCCGAAGGGCGCCAAAGCTTGTCGAAGGCGGCGCTCACGCCGCTCCAGCGCCACGAGCTCGACCTCCGCACCAGCCAGCTCTCGGTTGGCACCCACCACGTCATAACCGCCCTTGGGGCTACGCTGACGCACCTCCGCGATACTGGCATTCTCGAGAAGGACGTCGTACACGCTCAACTCGAGCTTCCGCTTGTCGATTCCGGACCCCATCGTGGCATTTCCTTGCGGATCCAGGTCAATAACCATGACGCGCTTTCCGATCTGCGCCAGCGCCGCGGCGAGATTCACGGTGGTGGTGGTCTTCCCGACCCCACCCTTTTGATTCGCGACACAGAAAATGCGGGCCATCGCTCTATCGACCTTCAGGCTGATTGTTCGCAGCGGACGGCTGCATCCAGACTACGCAACGATCTGCCGACAAGCCTGGGACGGTCAGATGTTCCACGTGAAACACCGAGATTTTTTGGCCCAAGTCCGCGATTTCCTCGCTGGGAACCTTTCCCTTCATCGCCATCCACACGCCCTCGGGCGACAACAAGTGGCCCGTGATGTGTGCAAAGTCCTGGAGCGATGACAACGCTCGAGATGCAATCACCGAAAACGAGCCAATCAGTTCTTCCGCCCTTCGATGAACCGAGGTCAGATTCTGCAACCCTAGTTCGCCAGCAACCTGGGTCACAAAGGCGGCCTTCTTCCCCACCGAGTCGACACAAGTGACCCGCATCGAGCGATCCGTGATGGCGAAGATCACGCCGGGTAGCCCTCCGCCGCTTCCGACATCCACAAGCGATCGTCCCCCCAACAACGCCATCTGCCGGCGAAGCGCCGGTACAGCGGCCAAGCAGTCGATCACGTGCAGCGAAAGCGCCGAAGTCGCGTCACGAACTGCAGTGAGGTTGTATACGGCATTCCAACGCTGCAGGAGGTCATTGAATTGCAACAGCGCGTCGACCTGATCGGGCGGAAGGTCCAGGCCCAACTCAGCGGCTGCCGCCCGCAACACCGACTCGTGTGCTGTATTCGCGACCACCGCAAAGCCGCCGATCAAGCGACCGACTTCGCCGGGTTCATCGCCGGCCGCATGCGCCCACGCTTCAAAAAGACTTGGAGCACGGCGACCGAGGCGGGCGTCACGCCCGGTAGTCGAGCTGCCTCACCGACCGTCTGCGGCTGGCGCCGCCTCAGAACTTGGCGCGCCTCGTGCGACAAAGCATGGATCTCGGAATAGTCGAAGTCGGCTGGGATGGGCGTCTCTTCCACAGCCTTCATACGCCGCGTGGCGGCGACTTGCCGCTGAACATAGCCCGCATACTTCAGTTCAATCTGAAGCTGTTCGATCACTGAATCGCCCAACCACGTTCCCAATTCCGACCGAATGGTTTCACGTGAAACAACGCCGTCGGCGGACTGATCGGAAAGTCCAGCCGGTACAGCGCCGACGACGTCGTCGAACGAAATGCCGGGCCGTCGGAGCAGCTCGGCCAGCGAATAGTCACGTTCCAACTCGCGACCGAAAAGCGCCTCGGCTGCGCCTGCGGCCAACATACCCGGCTTCAGCCGCACGCGGCGAAGGCGCTCCAATTCCCCCGCGACGCTGGTCTGCTTCCGCTCGAACAGCGCCCAGCGCTCGTCGTCGACCAAACCGAGTCGACGGCCGGCCGGCGTCAACCGCACATCGGCGTTGTCCTCGCGCAGCTGCAAGCGAAACTCGGCGCGACTGGTGAACATTCGATAGGGTTCCGTCACACCCCGGCTGGCAAGATCGTCGACAAGCACGCCGATGTATCCCTCGTTTCTCGCTGGAACCCACTGGGGCTCGCCGCGCACCGCGAGGACGGCGTTGACACCGGCGAACAGACCCTGCGCAGCAGCTTCCTCATAGCCGGTCGTGCCGTTGATCTGTCCGGCGAAGAACAGGCCTCGAATGGCTTGGGTTTCGAAGTTCGAGCGAAGGGCTCTCGGATCGAAGTAGTCGTACTCGATCGCATAGCCAGGCCGAACGATATGCGCCTCTTCCAAACCCGCGATCGATCGGACCGCACTCAGCTGGACGTCGAATGGCAATGAGGTGGAGATGCCGTTCGGGTAGAACTCGGTGGTCGACAACCCTTCCGGTTCCAAGAAAATCTGGTGCGACCCTTTGTCCGCGAAGCGGTTGATCTTGTCCTCGATGCTCGGACAATAGCGCGGGCCGACGCCCTCGATCACGCCGGTGAACATCGGACTGCGATCGAAGCCGGAACGGACGATCTCGTGTGTCCGCTCGTTGGTCTGCGTGATCCAGCACGACACTTGACGTGGAGGCGACGCCGGACCCGCAAAGCTGAACGACGGGATCGGACCACCCGAGGCTCCGTCGCCCGGCTGCTCTTCCAACTTCGAGAAGTCGATCGTTCGGCCGTCGATCCGGGGCGGCGTGCCGGTCTTCAGCCGTCCTTGCGGAAGCTTCAGTTCCTTGAGGCGCGCGGACAACGTCACCGCGGGCGGATCCCCCGCCCGTCCGGCCGCGTGGCTGCTCAGCCCGACATGCACCTTGCCGTCCAGGAACGTACCGGCCGTCAACACCACGGCTTGGGCATCGAAGCGAATGCCTACTTGCGTCGCCACCCCTGTCACTTGGTCACCTGCGATCAGCAGATCGTCGCACGCCGCCTGGAACAGCCACAGATTCGTCTGCTGTTCCAGGCGCCGCCGCACCGCTGCTCGGTAAAGGACGCGGTCAGCTTGCGCGCGGGTCGCGCGAACAGCCGGTCCCTTGGAGCCGTTCAGAATTTTGAAGTGAATGCCAGCTTCGTCCGCAGCCTGCCCCATGGCGCCGCCCAGCGCATCGATTTCCTTGACGAGATGCCCTTTGCCGATGCCCCCGATCGAAGGGTTGCAACTCATCTGCCCGAGCGTCTCGAGGCTGTGGGTGAGCAGCAGCGTCGCCGCGCCCATGCGCGCCGACGCCAGCGCGGCCTCGGTGCCGGCATGGCCACCACCGACCACGATCACATCGAAACGCTTGGGAAAGAGCATGGAACCGCCTGCCTGGACAACGCAATCGCAATTGTAGGGAGCGGGGTCCTTCAAACTGCGATCGGGGTCGCTCACCCACGACTGCCGAGTGAGGCACGATCGGCTGGCCGCAGCATCTCCAGGTGCGGAATGCCATCTTCGTCGTACGGCGTCCCGACCGGCTCGAAGCCCAATTCAAGATAGAACCGTTCGAGCCGCGCCTGCGCCGAGATCCGCATTCCATGGCCGGGCCACGCATCCGACGATGCCGAGATGACTTTCCGCACCAGCTCGCGGCCCAGTCCCACGCCACGCGCTGGCGCCGTCGTGAGCACACGGCCCATCGACGGCTCGGGGTACTTCACGCCCGGATCCAGCAGGCGCGCATAGGCGAGCGGCATCCGATGCGCTTCGGACCAAGCGGCCAAGTGGCAGGCCGATTCGTCATGGCCATCGACATCGAGATAGAGACACTGCTGCTCGATGACGAATACCTGTTGGCGTGCGGCATAGATGTGCTGCAGCTCAACGACGGTCAGCGCATCGAAACGGCACCTTTGCCAACGCAGCGATGCGCCCGTCAATGAACCCTCTCGATCGAGATTCACGGCCCGCTCATCATTTCAGCGCGGCGCTTCGCAAGGTCCGTGACACGTACCAGACGGAGAGAAAGGCGATGACCGCCGAGACCACCAGCGGGATCAGCACCGCGGTCCAGCCGAAGGCCTCGCCCTTCAGAACCCGTGTCATCAACGCGTTCTGGGCGAGCGCCGGCACCCAGAGCTGCCACGGCGCCTCCGCGCCGGGATTGAGCACGGTCACCAGCGGCAGCAGCGACACCACCAGCACCACGACCGCGGCGCTCGCTTGGGCCTCCTTGAACGTCCGGCAGCGAATCGCGACCGCCATCAGCAGCGCCGACAGCGCGGCCGCGAAGGGGACCAGCACGACGACGAAGAACAGCGCCTCGAGCGGCCCGTAGCGAAAAAGCGCCGCAAGCGTGTCACTGCGCAGCAGCCACTGCGCGGGCATGAAGCTCAGCGAACTCAGCACCGCGATCAGCATGCTGATGCCGGACACTGCGGCCCACTTGCCGACGACAAGGTGCCAGCGCTCGGCCGGATTCATCAGCAGCGGCTCGAGCGAACCGCGCTCGCGCTCGCCGGCCGTCGTGTCGAGCGCCGCGTTCAGCGCGCCGTAAAGGACGGCCATCATCACGAAAAACGGCAGCATGCCGGTGAACTGCGTCGCCCGGCTCTGTGCGTTCGCGAGGTCGCGGCTCTCCAGCTCGATCGGCTGCAGGAGCTCGAGCGAGACGCCGCGCAACGCCAACGAGATCGTGTACCTCTCGCGACTGAAGCCCTCGAGCAGGCGCTCGATGCGGCGCGCGCTCGACTGCGAGCGCTGGTTCGCACTGTCGGACACGACCTCGACCACCGGCCCGTCGCCACGGACCAGCGCCGCCTCGAAGTCCTTCGGCACGACGACGACCGGATCGCCGAAGCGGGCACTGCGCAACTGCGCTTCGTAATCGCTCGGCGGGGTCTTCACGCTGTAGGTCTGGCGCTCGAAGTAGTTGACGAGCGTCGGCGCATCGGCCGGCTGCGACACGTAGACCTCGCGCTTCTCCGCGGTCACTTCCAGCGACGCGACCAGCGATGAGACGGCGACCAGCACCAGCGGCCCGAGCAGCACCGATGACAACAGCACCGTCATCAGCGTGCGCCGATCGCGCAGCGCGTCGACGAGCTCCTTGCGCAAGACGATCAGGATTGCGCGCACGCTAGACACCTGCCGAGCCCATCGAAGCAGCCGTCGCCTCGCGCTCATCGCGCGGTGCGGGAAGGCCATCCGCCGGACCGAACGCGAGCCGCACGAACGCTTCCTCGAAGTCGGTTTGCCCGGTCTGCGCGAGCAGCTCCGGGACCGTTCCGGACGCCACCGTGCGGCCGCGCGCGACGACGACCACGCTGTCGCACAGCCGCTCGACCTCCTGCATGATGTGGGTCGAGAAGAGGATGCACTTCGAGCCGCCTTCCGGCGTTCGCAGCCAGCGCAGGCTGTCGCGCAAGGCCCGCGTCGCCAGGACATCGAGGCCGTTGGTCGGCTCGTCCAGCACGATGTTCGCCGGGTCGTGGACCAGCGCCCGGGCGAGCGCCGTCTTCATGCGCTCGCCCTGGCTGAAGCCCTCCGTGCGGCGCTCGAGCAGCGGGCGCATCTCGAGCATGTCGGCGAGCGCCTCGGCGCGCGCTTCCGCGGCGTCGCGCCGCATGCCCTGCAGCGCGCCGTAGTACACGATGTTCTCGCGCGCGGTGAGGCGCGGATAGAGTCCGCGCGCGTCCGACAACATGCCCATCCGGGCCAGCGCCGCACGCGGCGTGCGTCGCACATCGAGACCGTCGACGATCAGGCGGCCGGAATCCGGCTCGATCAGCGCGGCCAACATGCGCAGGGTCGTCGTCTTGCCAGCGCCGTTCGGGCCGAGTAGCCCGGTGATCGTTCCGTTCGGGGCGGTGAAGCCGATGTCCGCGACGGCCTGGACCCGCGCCGGGCGCGGGTTCGCGCCGTTCGCGGCCGAACCGCGACCGCCGGTGGCCGGAAACGACTTGGCCAATCCAACGACCTCGATCACGGCGCTGCCGTCGACGCCGCGGCGACAGGCCGGAATGCGGGCGGCCGCGGGATGCGCGTGGCGCAACTGGCGTCGACCGCAGCAGCGCCGGCATCATCCGCGGCGTCGATGAAGCGAAAGATGACCTCGCGCATGCAGCCGAGTCCCATCACCCCGTGACCGGCGTTCGGGACGACCACCGCGAGCGCCTTCGGACCGAGTGCGGTCGCAACCCGCGCCGCATGCCGCGGTGGTGTCGCGGGGTCGAGTCCGCCGCTCAGCAGCAGCACCGGCGACCGGCCCGGCGGCACGGCGTAGAACGCGGCCGGCACGTCGCCGCGCGGCCAGTCGGCACAGACCCGTTCGTAGAGGCGAGCAAAGTCGCGCCCGAAGTCCGCACCAGGCGCATCGGCCGACATCGACAGCCGTGGCAGGTCCTCGGCGCAGACCACCGAAAAGTGCATCCCCATCGCCCACTGCGCGCCCTTGCGCGACGACAGCAGCGCCGAAAGGCCGACGAGCGGCTCGTAGCGCCCGGCGGCCGCAGCATCGATGGCCGCCGGCAGCGCCGCGGCCAGCGCCGGCACGTAGAGCGGACCACGCAGTGCACCGAGCAGCACCTCGCGCGTGATCTCGATGCGTTCGGGCGCGCCAGTCAACGCATCGGGCACGGTCGCCGAGCGCGGCAGGCCGGCGAGCAGGGCACGCCAGTTGGCGCGCAGCCGCGGATGCGCCTGCGCACAGGCCGCCTCGTGCTCACAGCTGTCGAGCACCGACTCGAACGCCGTCTGCGCATCGGTCGAGAAGCTCGCAGGCAACGCCATGTCGGGCGGCGCGACGCCGTCCAGCACGCTGCGCCGCACCGCATCCGGAAACAGGCGCTGGTACTCGAGCGCGGCGCGCGTCCCGTACGACGCGCCGATCAGGTTGATGCGTTCGGCACCGAGCACTCTCCGGACCGCGTCGAGATCCGCCATTGCGATCGTCGTCGTGAAGTGGCGCAATCCGTCGGCACCGCCGACATAGGGCAGCTTCGAGAGCGCTTCGCGGCAGCGCGTCAGCACACGCACCTGCCGCTCGGGGTCTGACGCGTCGCTGAGCGGTTCGCGCTTCGCCGCCTCGCACTCGAGCGGCGCCGAACGGCCGGTGCCGCGCTGGTCGACGAAGACGAGGTCGCGTCGGTTGTTGAGCCGGCTCAGCAAGGGCAGCACCGACGGCGCCAGCTGGATCGCGCTCTGGCCCGGCCCGCCCGCCAGCAGGAAGACCGGATCGGCGAGCTTCTGGCGCGCCATCGCCGGCACGACGACGTAGTGGATGCGGACCTGTGGCCCCTGCGCCCGGGCCGGATCGAGCGGCCGATCGAGCCAGCCGCACTGCACGCTGTTCGCGATGCCTTCGACCCTGCACTCGGTCAGCGCGGCGGCGCGCGCCGGCCCGCCCCAAAGCCAACCGGCCAGCAGGCCGGCGAGCGCCAGGAGCCCGACTCGGTTGCGCATCGGCGCGGCGGCCGCTACTCGCCGAGAGCCCGCTTCAGCTCGCCCGTCTCGATCAGCCGGCCGATCTCCGACGCGCCGCCGACCAGCGTGCCTTTCACGAACACCATCGGAAAGGTCGGCCAGCCGCTCCACATCTTCAGCGCATTGCGCTTGCGCCACTGGCCGAGGTAGCTGCCGTATTCGAGGTACTGGTAGGGGACCCCCGCCGCGTCGAGCAGGCGACGCGCCTTGCGGCAGAACGGGTTCTGCGCCATGCCGACAACGAGCACCGGGTTCGACATCGAGGCCGCCTGCACGTTGTGAACGATGTCGGCGTGGTTGTTCGCGACCGCATCGCGGATGGCCGGGTGCAGACGGGCTTCGTCGAGGATGGTCCGCATGGTGTGCCTGCTGCTGTGGGGTCGACACCATAGCATTGGCGTCCGGCGCCCGATAGCGCCGGCACGCCCGGCGGCGCGGCCTCAGCCGACGAGGGCGCCACGCTGGAAGTCGGCGAACGCCTGCTGCAGCTCGGCGGTCGTGTTCATCACGAACGGCCCGTACTGCGCGATCGGTTCGCCGAGCGGCCGGCCGGCGACCAGCAGCACCCGGGCCGCCGCCGAGGGCGCAGTGGCCGCGCGGAAAGACACGCCGTCGCTGCGCGGATCGGTGGTCAGGATCGCCATCCGATCGCTGTCGACACGTTCCGCCGCATCACCGCCGACATCGACGCTGCCCTCGTACACATAAGCGAATGCGTTATGACCGGCAGGCAGCGGCACGTCGAAACGAACCCCCGCCGGCAGCGCGATGTCGAGCACGATCGGCTCGGTGGTCGGCCGCACGACTGCACCGGTCAGCCCGCCGAACTGGCCTGCGATCACGCGCACCCGCACGCCGCCCTCGAGCTCGTGCACCGGCACGTCGGCCGGCGCGATGTCGCGGTACTGCGGCGCGCTCATCTTGTCCTTGGCCGCGAGATTGACCCAGAGCTGGAAGCCGGCCATCCGACCCGCGTCCTGCTCCGGCATCTCGGAGTGGATGATGCCGCGCCCGGCGGTCATCCACTGCACGCTGCCCGGCTCGAGCAGCCCGACATTGCCGACGCTGTCGCGATGGCGCATGCGCCCGGCGAGCATGATCGTCACGGTCTCGAAGCCGCGGTGCGGATGATCGGGAAAGCCGCCGATGTAGTCGCTCGCGGCGTCGCTGCCGAACGCGTCGAGCATCAGGAACGGATCGAGGCGCTTCTGCAGCGGCTGCGTCAGGACACGCGTCAGCTTCACGCCGTCGCCATCGGACGTCGGCTGGCCGCGCACGGTGCGCTCGACCTGGCGCGAATGCTGAACGGTGGGAACGGGGCGGGACATGGCGAAACTCCTTTCGTCTCAGATGCGGCCGGGCGCGCCGGAAGCAAGCCGCATGGCCCGGCCCTCGAGTGCACGAAAACGGCGACCGCGGTGTAATGCATCCCCTCACTCCAACGACAAGGGACACCTCATGAAGCTCTATTACAGCCCAGGCGCCTGCTCGCTCTCGCCGCACATCGTGCTGCGTGAAGCCGGCCTTGCATTCGAGCCGGTGCTGGCCAGCACCAAGACCCACAAGCTGCAGGACGGCACCGACTACTACACGATCAACCCGAAGGGCTACGTGCCGCTGCTCGAGCTCGACGACGGCCAGCGGCTGAGCGAAGGTCCGGCCATCGTGCAGTACATCGCCGACCAGGTCCCGGGCAAGAACCTCGCGCCCGCCAACGGCACGTTCGAGCGCTACCGCCTTCAGGAGTGGCTCAACTTCATCACCAGCGAGGTGCACAAGGGCTTCGGCGTGCTGTTCACGCCCCCGATGCCGGACGAGGCGAAGACGGTCGCGCGTGGCCGCGTCACCGATCGCCTGAAGTGGATCGACACCCAGCTCGAGGGCAAGCAGTACCTGATGGGCGACAACTTCAGCGTGGCCGACGCCTACCTGTTCACCGTCGCCAACTGGTCCCGCCATGTCGGCATCGACACCTCCGGGATGGCGAACCTGACCGCGTTCATGGCGCGCATGACTGCTCGGCCCGCTGTCCAGGAAGCGATGAAGGCCGAAGGCCTGCTGAAGTAGGCCTTCGATCCGGTCATGCCCGCGTACCGACCTCTCGCCGCAGTGGGCTGGTGCGCAGCGTGGGCCGCGGGCCTCCTGGCCACGCCGGTCGTCGCGGCCCCGGCACCCGGCCGCTACGACGCGACGCTGTGCGTGAGCAGCGCCGCGCTCGCCGCGAGCTGCGGGCCGGCCGAGGTCGACGTTCGTTCGAGCGGCGCCGTCTGGGTCCAGGTCAGCGACATCGTCTACCGGCTGCGCGTGAGCACGGCGCAGTCGGTCGTCGTGGTCACTCAAGGCACGATGCAGATCGACGAGTTCGACGCCGGCGCCGAGTGGTCGGGCACGTCGCTGCGCTTCGCCGATGCCGACAAGCAAGTCCGCTACGAGGTCCAGGTCGGCTCGCCGCGGGCCGCGCCGAAGCGCTGACGATCCACCGCGCGCGTCTCAGGCGAGGTGCGCAGCGGCGACCAGGGCGCGCGTATAGGCCTCGCGCGGCGCCGCGAACAGGGCCTCGGCGTCGCCCTCCTCGACGATCGCGCCGTCCTTCATGACGAGCACGCGGTGCGCCATCGCGCGGACGACCGCGAGGTCGTGGCTGATGAACACGTAGCTCATCCCGTAGCGGCGCTGCAGCTCGGCGAGCAGAGCGAGCACCTGCTGCTGCACCGAGACGTCAAGCGCCGAGGTCGGCTCGTCGAGCACCAGCACCTCGGGACGCAGCACGACGGCGCGCGCGATTGCGATGCGCTGGCGCTGGCCACCGGAGAACTCGTGCGGGTAGCGCTCGAGGACTGCGGCCACGCCGTGGCGCGCACTGAGCCCGACCTCGTCGAGCATCTGCAGCACCAGCGCATCACGCTCTGCCGCGCCGAGCTCGGGCCGGTGCAGGCCAAGGCCCTCGCCGACGATCTGGCCGACCGTCATGCGGGGGCTGAGCGACGCGAACGGGTCCTGGAACACCACCTGCATGCGGCGTCGCATGCGGCGCAGGACCTGCCGGTCGGCGTTGTCGACGCGGACGTCGCCGACCTCGATCTCGCCGCTCGCGATCGGCTGCAAAGCGAGCAGCGCCATGCCGAGCGTCGTCTTGCCCGAACCCGATTCACCCACGATGCCGAGCGTCTCGCCGCGGCTCAGCCGCAAGGTCGCGCGCCGCACCGCCTCGATGCGGCGGCGCGCGAACCAGCCGCGCGAAATGCTGAACGTGACGCCGACGTCGCGCGCCTGCACCAGCAGCGGCGCGTCGGGCGGGATCGGCTGAACCACCCGGACCGGCCGGCTCGCCAGCAGGCGCCGCGTGTACGCATGCTGCGGGTTCGAGAACACGTCGGCCGTTCGCCCGGTCTCGACCAGCCGGCCGCGTTCCATCACGCCGACCCGGTCGGAGAAACGCTGGACCAGATTCAGGTCGTGCGTGATGAAGAGCAGCGCCATCCCCATCTCGCGCTGCAGCTGATCGAGCAGCACGAGGATCTGCGCCTGGATCGTGACGTCGAGCGCGGTGGTCGGCTCGTCGGCGATCAGCAGGCGCGGCCGGCACGCCAGCGCCATCGCGATCATCGCGCGCTGGCGCTGTCCGCCCGACAGCTGGTGCGGGTAGGAATCGACGCGAAGCTCCGGGTCCGGGATGCCGGTCTTCGCGAGCAGCTCGATCGCGCGCGCCCGCGCCGCGTTCGCGCGCAGCGCCTCGTGCAGCTCGAGCACCTCGCCGATCTGGTTGCCGACCGTGTAGAGCGGGTTCAGCGCCGTCATCGGCTCCTGGAAGATCATGCCGATGGCCGCACCGCGGATGCCGCGCATCTCGCGCTCCGACTTCTTCATCAGGTCCTCGCCGCCGAAGCGGATGCGGCCCGTGGTCGTCGCCGCGTCGACGAGGCGGAGCACCGACAGCGCGGTGATCGACTTGCCCGATCCCGACTCGCCGACGAGCGCGAACTTCTCGCCCGGCGTCACGCTGAACGAGACGTCGTCGACGACCGTCGCCGGCCCGAAGCGGACCGACAGGTGCTCGATCTCGAGCAGCGGGCCGCCTGCCGGCGCAGGGTCGTGCGGGCGCTCGTTCATGACTTGCGGGTGTCGAACGCGTCGCGCAGCGCGTCGCCGATGAAGGTCAGCAGCAGCATCGTGACGACCAGCAGCACGAAGGTCGGGAAGATGATCCACCAGGCGTCGAGGTTGTTTTTTCCCTGCCGCAGCAGGTCGCCGAGCGAAGGTGTCGAGGCCGGCACGCCGAGGCCGAGGAAGTCGAGCGAGGTCAGCGCGATGATCGCGCCGCTCATCCG
>JBDSAB010000066.1:0-2621 GCA_039922395.1 Caldimonas sp. | reverse complement strand
GCCGGATCAGCTCGACCGCTTTCGGCACGTCGAAGGGCTTGGGCAGATAGTCGAAGGCGCCGCCCTGGAAGGCGCTGACGGCGCTGTCGAGGTCGGATTAAGCGGTCATGATGATCACGGGCAGCGCCGGGTGGCTCGCCTTGATCTTCGTCAGCAGCTCGATGCCCGAGCCACCCGGCATGCGGATGTCGGACACCAGCACCTGCGGCTCTTCGTTCGCCAATGCGGCGATCACGTCGCGCCCGCTGCTGAAGCTGCGCACCGAAAGCTCTTCGCGAGCCAGCGCCTTCTCCAGCACGAAGCGGATCGATTGGTCGTCGTCGACGATCCAGATGGGTTTCATTCGCGGCCAGTCATTCAGAGTCGAGCGCTTGTTTCAGCCACTGGCCCGGCGTCGATCGCTTCAGGGCAGTGGGATCAGGATCTTGAAGATCGTCTTGCCAGGTTCGCTCTCGCATTCCACCGTGCCCTGATGTTGCTGCACGAAGGTTCGCGCCAGCGTCAGCCCGAGTCCCGATCCGCCCTCCCGCCCGGAGACCAGCGGAAAAAAAATGCGATCGCGGATGGCTTCGGGTACGCCGGGACCGTTGTCCTCGATATGCAATTCCAGTGCCAAGCGGTAGCGCTGCTTGCCGAGCGTGATCTGCCGATTGATGCGGGTGCGCAGCATGATGCGCGCATCGCCGGCCTCGATGCGCGACTCGAGCGCCTGGGCCGCGTTCTTCGCGATGTTGAGAACGGCCTGGATCAGCTGCTCGCGATCGCCGCGGAAATCCGGAATCGAGATGTCGTAGTCGCGCTCGGTCTTCAGGCCGCGCGGGAACTCGGCCAGGATCAGCGCACGAACGCGCTCGCAGACCTCGTGGATGTTGACGTCGCCGACGACATGGGGCTTCCGATGCGGCGCAAGCAAGCGGTCGACGAGGCCCTGCAGGCGATCGGCCTCGTTGATGATGACCTGGGTGTACTCGGTCAGCGCGCGCGACTCGACTTCCATCTCGAGCAGCTGCGCGGCACCGCGAATGCCGCCGAGCGGATTCTTGATCTCGTGCGCGAGGTTGCGGATCAGCTCCTTGGTCGCCTGGGCCTGCTCGAGCGCG
The DNA here is from genome assembly GCA_039922395.1 of Caldimonas sp. Classification (GTDB taxonomy): domain Bacteria; phylum Pseudomonadota; class Gammaproteobacteria; order Burkholderiales; family Burkholderiaceae_C; genus Schlegelella_A. The sequence goes on along the minus strand of JBDSAB010000066.1, from coordinate 1,521 downwards.
CGCTCCTCGCGCGCCTGCCGGGTCTGCTGCTCGACCTCGACCAGCTCGACGACGACGTCGTCCGAGCCCTCCATCCGGTTCACGATCACATGGACCGGAAACGTCTCGGTCGGCTTCGCGCCCTGGCGCCGCAGCAGGGCCTCGAGCCGGCTGGTCGAGAAGTCGTTGCGGCTGACCGCGGCGATCGTGTCGCGAAAGACCTGCGGCTCGACAATCCAGTCGAAGACCGAGCCGCGCAGCACGCTGCGCCGCGACAGGCCGAGGAACTCCTCGAACGCAGCGTTGACGAACACGCAGTGGCCGTGCGGATCGACGATCGCGACCATCGTCGCCAGCAGGTCGAGCGCGCCGAACGAGAGCGAGTCGGCCCGGCGTGCGCCGAGCGCGTCGAAGTCCCCCGCGTTCACTTCGGCAGCTTGCCCAGCTCGCGCTTGATCGCGCCGATGTCGCTTTCCTTGCGGGCGATCGCAGCCTTCATCTCATTGACGCGGTCGAGGTACTTCTGGTAGTTGCGCTCGTTGCCCTGCCGCTCGGGTTCGCCGTTGTTGTAGTCCTTCTGCAAGGAGGCGAGGCGCTGCTCCTCGGCGCGCAACTCGTCCTCGAGGATGCGGCGGGCGTCGCTGTCGCGGGCCCGCTGCGCAGCCGGGTCGACGCGCGCGGAGGCCGGGCCCGATGCGGCCGGCGACGCGCCACCGGATGGCGCGGCCGCCTTCGGTCGCGTCGTCTGGATCACCGTGATCGGCGCGCCTTCGATCGTCTTGCAGCCGCGGTCCTTCGCTTCCTTCGCGCTGATCGTGTTGTTGTAGTCGTTGCCCGGGCAGCGGTACATCACGCCGGACCCTTCGGCGGACTGTGCGAACGCGCCTTGCGCGAGGCAGAGGCTCAGGATCGCACCACCCTTGGCCCACGTGTTCTGGATCATCGGTTCGTCTCCACACCATGCAAACGCGCCGCGGGCCGGCTGCGCCGACAGTGCCCGGCCGGATTGTCTCGCAGACCGGACGCGACACGTCGAAAGTGCCGCCCCCAAGTGAAAGGGGGACGGCCGCAGCCGTCCCCCCTGTTCACAGATTCGCCTCAGAGGCTGTAGTACATGTCGAACTCGACCGGGTGGGTCGTCATGCGGAACCGCGTGACTTCCTGCATCTTCAACTCGATGTAGGCATCGATGTACGCGTCGGTGAATACGCCGCCCTTGGTCAGGAACGCGCGGTCGTTGTCGAGGTACTCGAGCGCCTGCTCGAGGCTCGAGCAGACGGTCGGGATCTTCGCGTCCTCTTCCGGCGGCAGGTGGTAGAGGTCCTTGGTCGCCGCCTCGCCCGGATGGATCTTGTTCTCGACGCCGTCGAGGCCGGCCATCAGCAGCGCGGAGAACGCGAGGTACGGATTGGCGAGCGGATCGGGGAAGCGCGCCTCGATCCGGCGGCCCTTCGGGTTGGCCACGTACGGGATGCGGATCGATGCGGAGCGGTTGCGCGAGCTGTAGGCCAGCTTGACCGGCGCCTCGAAGCCCGGAACCAG
>JBDSAB010000065.1:0-10341 GCA_039922395.1 Caldimonas sp. | reverse complement strand
CCGGCAACCAGGCCTCGCTGCCGCTCGGGCCGCCGAAGGAGTCGTGAGATGAAGGTTGAAGCCGCGGCTGCGGCCGCGCGGGAGGCGTGATGGTCCGCGTCTATGTCTCGACGATCATCGACGCGTCGGCCGAGAACGTCTGGGCGCGCGTGCGCGATTTCAACGCGCTGCCGCAATGGCACCCGGGCATCGCCGACAGCCGCATCGAGAACAGCGATCCGAGCGACCGGATCGGTTGCATCCGTCACTTCCACACGCGCGACGGCGGCATGATCCGCGAGCGCCTGCTCGCGCTTTCGGATTACGACTACAGCTGCACCTATTCGATCCTCGAAAGCCCGATGGGCGTCGACAACTACGTCGCGACCCTGAAGCTGACGCCGGTCACCGATGGCGCCCGCACGTTCGCCGAATGGAGCGCCGAATTCGATTGCGCCGAGGACCGCGAGCGCGAGCTGACCGATCTGATCGGCGGCGGCGTGTTCCAGGGCGGCTTCGATGCGTTGAAGCGCCACTTCGGCCGGCGCTGACCGACCCGACGGGGCTGTCTTTCGATGTTGCAGAAGGTCGTCCGCTCGACCGTCATCGATGCGCCGATCGATCGCGTCTGGGCGGTGCTGCGCGACTTCAACAGCCATGACCAGTGGCACGACGTCGTCGCCGAGAGCCGCATCGAGGGGGGCGAGGCGCCGACGCAGGTCGGCTGCATCCGCAGCTTCACGCTGAAGGACGGCAACCGCATCCGCGAACAGCTGCTGACGCTCTCGGACACCGACTACCGCTCGACTTATTGCATCGTCGAGGCGACCGTGCCGCTGCAGCGCTATGTCGCGACGGTCACGTTGAAGCCGGTGACCGATGGCGATCGCACGTTCTGGCACTGGGAGTCGACCTTCGCGACGCCGTCCGGCATGGAACGCGAGTTGCGCCAGATGGTCGCCGAAGGCGTCTACGAGGCCGGCTTCGAGAACCTGCGCCGGCATCTCGGCCGGCGCGGCGATGCAGGCGGTGGCGCACGCGGCGTCGCTGCGCCCCGCGGTGCGCCGATCGCATCGCGCGAGGTCCGCCTGCGGCGATACGGCGGGCCCGAGCAGCTCGAGGTCGGGGCCGGCGAAGCGGCGCCGCCCGGTCCGGGCGAAGTGCGCATCCAGCAGCGCGCCATCGGGGTCAACTACTTCGACATCTACCTGCGGCGCGGCTGGATTCCGGCGCTGCTGCCGGTTTCCGAGAGCCGTCCCGGCGTGCTCGGCATGGAAGCGGCCGGCACGGTTGTCGATGTCGGCGAGGGTGTCGGCACCGTGCTGCCCGGCGATCGTGTCGCCTACCTCGGGCCGCTGCCCGGGGCGTACCGGACGGTGCGCACTGTTCCCGCCGACTGGGTCGTGCGACTGCCCGCAGCGGTCGAGGACGAGACCGCGGCAGCGCTGCTGCTCAAAGGGCTCACGGCGGATGTGCTGCTGCGCGATCTCGGCCGGGTCGGCCCGGGCACGCGCCTGCTGGTGCATGCGGCTGCGGGGGGCGTCGGCCTGCTGCTCTGCGCGGGCGCGCGGCGCCTTGGTGCGACGGTCTTCGGCACGGTGTCGACCGAGGCGAAGGCGCGGGTCGCGCGCGAGCATGGTTGCCAGCACGTGATCGTGACGGCAGATTACCGGTTCGCCGACGCGGTGCAGCGCGAGGCCGGCGGCGCCGATGTCATCGTCGACGGCCTCGGCGACGCCGCGCGCGACGAGAACTTCGCGGCGCTGGCGCGCCGTGGGCACTGGATCAGCCTCGGCCAGGCCAGCGGCGCACTGCAGCCGATCTCGCCCGACTGGCTGGTGCAGAAGTCGGCCACCTTCTCGCGGCCGGTGGTATTCGACTACGTGTCGACACCGGCGCAGCTTGCCGAGCGGGCGCAGCGCGTCTGGGACGCGCTCGGCAGAGGACCGCTGCCGCCGATCGAACGCTACTCGCTCGACGCCGCTGCACAGGCGCACGCGCGACTGGAGTCGCGCGGGTCGGTCGGTGCATTGGTCCTTGTCGCCTGAGTGCGGGGCGAGGGCATCGCCGGAGAGCTCCTACAGCGCAAGCCGGCCGTCGCCGCTGATCAGCGGTCGCTGATCCGACCCCGCCGGGCGGTCTTGTTTCCTAAGCTCGGGGAATCTGCACCACCGTGCTCTGGAGAACACCATGACCACCTCATCACTGACCCTTCGTCGCCTGTCGCTCGCTCTGTGCGCCGGGCTTGCCTTCCAGGGCGCGATCGCGGCCGAACCGGCGCGCGGCAAGGATGCCGATGCGCAGGCCAAGTACCAGCGCGAGCGCACGGCCTGCATGAATGGCCAGACGACCAACGAGGACCGCGCGACCTGCCTGAAGGAAGCCGGTGCTGCGCTCGCCGAGGCGCGCAAGGGCAATCTGACCAGCGGCGACGGGCAGTTGCGCAAGAACGCCAATGAACGCTGCAAGGTGCTGACGGGCGACGAACGCGCCGACTGCATCGCCCGCATGAGCGGCGAAGGGTCGGTGTCCGGCAGCGTCGGCGGCGGCGGGGTGCTGCGGGAGAAGGTCACGATCGTGCCGGGCACGCCGTCCCAACCGGCGCCGACCAAGTAGTCGGGACACGCACTCCCCGGCCGGTCGGGCAAGACCGGCCCGATAGAATCGTGGCCTTGTTTCGCCTGCTCGGCGAGGCGGGGCCGGTCAGCGTTCAAACGGTCGCCGCCGAGCCGGGCCACCGATGCTCGCCGACCGATGAACCGACCGACCGACGTGCCTGCCGAGGGAGGCACTCCCCCCTCATTCACCTGCGACGTGCTCGTGGTCGGCGGAGGACCCGCCGGCTCGACGATCGCCGCGTTGCTGGCAGGCCAGGGCCGCGACGTCGCGCTGCTCGAGAAGACCCACCACCCGCGTTTCCACATCGGCGAATCGCTGCTGCCGGCCAACGCCGAGCTGTTCGAGCGCCTCGGCGTGCGCGCCGAGGTCGAGGCGATCGGCATGCAGAAGTGGGGGGTCGAGTTCGTCTCGCCGGACCATGACCACAAGAGCTTCGTCGAATTCGCCGAGGCGTGGGACAAGTCGATGCCGTACGCGTGGCAGGTGCGGCGCTCCGAGCTCGACGAGCTGCTGTTCCGCCACGCCGCGCGCCGCGGCGCGCGCACCTTCGAAGGCCATCGGGCGCGCCGCGTCGCGTTCGACGCCGACGGCGCGACGGTCGAGGTCGAGGCTGAAGGCAGCCCGCCGGAAAGCTGGCGGACCCGCTTCGTCATCGACGCGTCGGGCCGTGACACGCTGCTCGCCAACCAGCTCAAGTGCAAGCAGAAGAATCCGCGCCACAACAGCTCGGCCCTCTATGCGCATTACCGCGGCGTCGAGCGCCTTGCCGGCAAGCTCGAAGGCAACATCACGATCTTCTGGTTCGCGCACGGCTGGTTCTGGCTGATCCCGCTCGCCGACGGCACGACCAGCATCGGCGCGGTCTGCTGGCCGTACTACCTGAAGTCGCGCAGCAAGCCGCTCGAAGACTTCTTCGCCGACACGGTCGCGCTCTGCCCCGGCCTCGCCGATCGGCTGCGCGACGCCGAGCGCGTCTCCGAGGTCTATGCGACCGGCAACTACTCGTACAGCAGCACGGTCAGCAGCGGCGCGCGCCACCTGATGCTCGGCGATGCGTACGCATTCATCGATCCGGTGTTCTCGTCCGGCGTCTACCTCGCGATGCAGAGTGCCTTCGCCGGCGTCGACGTCGTCGAGGCCACGCTCGACCATCCGCGCACCGCGGCGGTCGCGCGGCGCCGCTTCGATGCGCTGATGCAGCGTGGCCCGCGCGAGTTCTCATGGTTCATCTTCCGGGTCACCAACCCGACGCTGCGCGAGTTCTTCATGCACCCGGGCAACCCGCTGCGGGTCAAGGAAGCGCTGATCTCGCTGCTCGCCGGCGACATCTACGGCAAGACGCCGATCTGGCCGTCGATCTTCGCCATCAAGGCGCTGTACTACCTGGTCTCGATCGGCAACTTCGGCCGCACCTTCCGAGCCTGGCAGCGGCGCCGGGTCAACATCCGCGACGTCGAGGTTCCGGCCTCGTGAGGCGCGCTGCGTGGTGGTGCTGCGGGCTGGGGTCGGCAGCGTTGGCGGGCGGCGCGTGGGCGGCCGATGAAGCGGTGCCCGTGCTCGGTGGCGTCGCCGAGCGGCGCGCACCGGCCCCGCTCTGGGAGCTCGGCCTCGGCGCCGCGGTGCTGAACCTGCCCGACTACCGCGGGTCGGACGAGTCGCGCACTTACCTGCTGCCGCTGCCCTACATCGTCTACCGCGGCGACTGGCTGCGCGCCGACCGCGACGGCGCGCGCGCGCTGCTCGTCAAGACGGAGCGCTTCAAGGTCGACGTCAGTGTCGCCGCCGCGGTGCCGACGCGCAGTCGCGACAACGCCGCACGCTCGGGCATGCCGAATCTGCCGGGCGCATTCGAGATCGGCCCGAACGTCAACTTCGAGCTGTTCGAGACCCCGGGCCGCGGCGCGCGCCTCGACCTGCGCCTGCCGCTGCGCGCCGCGATCGGCGTGCAACGCTCGCCCGACGTCCTCGGCGTCACGTTCTCGCCGAACCTCAACCTCGACCTGCGCGGCCTCGGCGGCTGGAACGTCGGCCTGCTCGGCGGCCCGCTGTTCGCCGACCGCCGCTATCACCAGCACTACTACGGCGTCGACGCCGCCTACGCGACGCCGCAGCGGCCGGCCTACGAGGCGCGCGGCGGCTATGCCGGCTGGCAGGCGCTCAGTGCGGTCTCGCGCCGCATCGGCAACCTGTGGGTCGGTGGTTTCGTGCGCTACGACAGCCTGCGCGGCGCGGTCTTCGCCGACAGCCCGCTGGTCCGCCGCGATCACCGGCTGACGGCGGGAGTCGGCGTCTCCTGGGTCTTCGCGACCTCGAGCCGTCGGGTCACGATCGACGATTGAGCGCAAGGTGCCGTCCTTCATCGCCCTCATCCAGCGCGCCATGCTGTACCTGCTGCTGGTGCAGCTCGGCACGATGTCGCTGCTGTGGAGCCTGTGCGCGTGGCTGGCCTACCCGCTGTTCCCGAAGCGCGCCGGCACGGTGCTCGGCCGCGCGGCGATCTCGCGCATCTACCGCATCTTCTGGGCCTCCGCCGAGCTGGTCGGCCTGCTGCACATCGACACGACCGCGCTCGAGCTGCTCAGCGAGGAGCCCGGCGGCCTGATCATCGCGGCCAATCACCCGACGATGCTCGATGCGATGGTGCTGGTGGCGCGTCTCCGGCGCGGCGTCTGCATCATGAAGGCGGAGCTGATGCGCAACCCGTTCCTGGGCGCCGGCGCGCGCCTGGCCCGCTACATCCGCAACGATTCGCCGCGCGGGATGATGCGCTGCGCGGTCGAATGCCTGCAGGACGGCGGCCAGCTCGTGATGTTCCCGGAAGGCACGCGGACCGTGCAGCGTCCGCTCAACAAGTTCCGGCCCGGCATCGCCTGGATCGCGCACAAGGCGCGCGTGCCGATCCAGACCGTGATCATCGAGACCGACACCGCCTACCTGCGCAAGGGATGGCCGATCTGGCGCCCGCCGGTCTTTCCGATCCGGGTGCGGGTGCGCATCGGCAAGCGCTTCGCGCCCGGCGCCGACCACGCGGCGCTGCTCAAGGACCTCGAAGGCTATTTCGTGCGCGAGCTGGCACCGGCGCAGCGCGAGCGCGTCGCCGCATGAGCCACTGCCGGGCCGCTCCGAACCAAGTTCGCGGCGCCGTGCGCAGCGCGCAGGGGACTCGATGAGCACCCCAGCCGCCGCTGCGGCGATCACACCGTCGCGCACCCACCTCGTCATCATCCCGAGCTACAACCCGGGGCCCGCGGTGGTCGAAACCGTGAAGGGCGCGCGCGCACACTGGGCGCCGGTCTGGGTCGTCGTCGACGGCAGCGACGACGGCAGCGTCGAACTGCTGAACGGGCTCGCCGCTGCCGACGCGGATCTGCGCCTGCTCGTGCTGCCGGAGAATCGCGGCAAGGGCGCGGCCGTGCTGCATGGCCTCGAGGCCGCCCGCGCCGCCGGCTTCACGCATGCGCTGACGATGGACTCCGACGGCCAGCATCCGGCCGACCTGATCCCGGCCTTCATGGCGACCTCGGCAGCCCGGCCCGCCGCGATGGTGCTCGGCCGTCCGGTGTTCGATGCCTCGGCGCCACTGCTGCGCGTGCGCGGCCGGCGCCTGTCGAACATGTGGACCGACCTCGAGACGCTGAACGCCGGCATCGGCGATTCGCTGTTCGGCTTTCGCGTCTACCCGATCGGGCCGCTCGTCGACCTGATGAAGCCGCTGTTCTGGATGCGCCGCTTCGACTTCGACACCGAGGCCGTGGTGCGGCTGGCCTGGCGCGGCGTGACGCCGCTCAACATCGCCGCGCCGGTCAAGTACCTGACCGCCGCGCAGGGCGGCGTCTCGCACTTCCGCTACGTCCGCGACAACGTGTTGCTGACCTGGATGCACGCGCGTCTGCTGCTCGGCTTCGTGCTGCGCCTGCCGCTGCTGCTGGCGCGCCGGATCGCGGGCAAGCCGCCGTTCGACGCGGCCCGCTGAACTTCGCCGCTCAGGCCGCCTCGGCGAACAGCAGCGGCGTCGCGTCGTGGCCGGCCTCCGGCGCGATCAGGTCGAGCACCGCACTGCCGTCGAGCGACGGCTGCTCGGTGGTCGCCCGCCCGACGATCTGGCGCGCGAGCGCGTCGAGCTGGTCGAAGGTCTGCGCCATGCGCTGCCGGAAGCCTTCGTCGTCGAGCCGGTCGGCGAGTCCGCGGTTCAGTTCGGCGAACCACGGCAGGCTCGCCTGGTCGAGCATCTGCGCCGGGTTGCGCCGATCGCCGAGCTCGCTCCAGGCGCGCATGAAGCGCTGCATCTCGACGTTCAGCCGCTGCGCATGGGCGAGCGGCTTCTGCATCCGCCCGATTGCGGCGAGGTCGGTCAGGCGACGCTGGAAGAAGAGCTGGCACATCACGCCCCAGTAGTACGTGTAGTCCCACAGCACCTTGACCGGCAGCACGTGGGCGTCGCCGAACAGGCCGTACTGGCCGGTGTAGATCGGCAGCATCGCCTGGTAGAACGAGAAGTACATGCGCTGGTACAGCTCGGCCTGGCGCGCGACCGGCTCGCCCGCGCGCTCCTGCGCGACGAGCTCGGTGATGTAGGTGTTCGAGATCGCGATGAAGTCGCCGCCCGGCGAGTAGAACGGATCGAGGAAGAGGCCCGCCTCGCCGGTCAGCGCCCAGCGCCGCGCACCGTCGAAGACCTGCTTGCAGCCGTACGAGAAGCGGCGGAAGAAGGCGAAGTCCTGCAGCTTGTCGCGCTTGCCCTGCAGGTCGCGGTGCAGGCGCGGCTGATGCTGCTCGAGCCACGTCATCGCCTTCTCGAACGTGTTCATCGTGTCGAGCGGATGCAGCGCCGCGTCGGCGACGATGCCGACCGAATGCGAGCCCGACGCGAGCGGAATCAGCCAGACCCAGTAGCCCTCGCCGACCAGGTGGTTGGTCGAGAGCCAGCGGTTTGGCGGGTTGCAGCGCGCGAGCCAGGCCGGGTCGTCCGACCACTCGTCGACATCGATGCGCGTGCCGATGCGGAACCAGACCGCGTTCGCGTCGTGCGCGTTCGGCTCGGCCAGATCGAGGCGCCGCTTCAGCAGGCCGGCGCGGCCGGTCGCGTCGATCAGCCAACGCGCAGCGATCGCGTGGGTACCCGTGGCGTCGTCGTAGTGCACGCGGTGGGCGACCTCGCGCGTGCCGAGCTCGACATCGCGCACGGTCGCGCCGTCGACGAAGCGCACCCCGCGCTCGCGCACCATCGCGCCGAGGTCATTCTCGAAGATGCCGCGGTCGAGCTGGTAGCTCGGCGTCGTCAGGAACGTGCTGGCACCGAGCTCGGTCACGTCGTCGATCCGCTCGGCGCCTTCCGAGAAGAAGAAGCGAAAGCCGAACTTCTTCAGCTGCGTCCGCTGCAGGTGCGCGTCGAGCCCGAGCACCTGGCCGAAGTAGTGGGCCGCGATCTCGACCGACGATTCGCCGACCTTGTGGGCGGCCTGCGGGACCGGATGGGTGCGCCGCTCGATCATCGCGACGTCGAGGCGGGGCAGGCGCTGCGTCAGCTGCAGCGCCAGGGTCAGGCCGGCGAGGCCGCCGCCGAGGATGACGACATCGTGGGAGCTGGAGTCGCTCATGGGCATTCCTTCGAAGGGGCGGTCACCGGATGGCTCGGGGTCGAGACCTTAGTACATCGCACCATTGATCGAGATGACCTGGCCGCTGACGTAGCCGGCCTCCGGCGACGCGAGAAACGCGACCAGTGCGGCCACCTCTTCGGCGCTGCCGGCGCGCTTCATCGGCACCATCCGCTCGACCGTCGCCGCGTCGAAGCCTTCGGCCATGCCGGTGGCGATGATGCCCGGCGCGACCGCGTTGACGGTGATGCCGCGGCTCGCGACCTCGAGCGCGAGCGCCTTGGTCGCGCTGTTCAGCGCGCCCTTGGCCGCCGCGTAATTGACTTGCCCGCGGTTGCCGGCAATTGCAGCGACCGACGACAAGGTGACGATGCGGCCCCACCGCGTTCGGATCATCGGCATCATCAGCGGCTGCGTGACGTGAAAGAAGCCGTGCAGCGAGACGTCGATCACGTCGCGCCACTGCGACTCGCGCAGCGCCGGGAAGGCCGCATCGGCATGCGTTCCGGCGTTGTTGACGAGGATCTGGATCGGCCCGTCCTTCAGCAGTCGTTCGCATTCGAGGTGGGTTGCCGCGCGATCCGTCACATCGAACGCGCACGCCTCGGCACTGCCTCCGCTGGATCGAATCGCTTCGGCGATCTCGTCGGCTGCCGCCCGCCGCGAGTTCGCATGCACGATCACGTGCGCGCCGTCGCGCGCCAGCCGTTCGGCGATCGCGCGGCCGATGCCGCCGCTGGCACCGGTCACGAGCGCGCGCTTGCCGGCGAGAACACTCATCGGTCGGCCAGCGGTGTGTTCAGCACGACGGTCGCCCGGCCTTCGGCCACGGGTTCGCCCGCGTGGCTGATCGCGAACGTGTAGAGGATCTGGCGCGCATCGCCGGCGCCGCGCCGTGCCTCGATGCGCAGATCGCCGGCGAGGTCGTCGAGGCGCAGGCGGTGCAGGCGCACGCCGCGCGCGCTGGCCAGGTAGCCCGGCGTCGCCTTGCTGCCGGCTTCCTCGCCGGTCAGTGCGCCGTGCAGGGCCATCGCCTGCGCCGCGTACTCGATCGCGCACGGCGACAACAGACCGCTCGCGGTGCGCAGCGGATGGGCTGGGTCGCGGTGGCTGGCCGCGTGGCAGACGACGTGATCTCGGTCCCAGGCGTCGAGTCGGCCGAGCAGGCACATCGCGCCGCTGTGCGGAATGCGCGCGGCGATGCCGGCGTGGTCGAGGAGCGGCGTGGTCATCGGTTCAGGCCGCACCGCGGACCACGGCCCGCAATGCCAGCGTCGGCAGGTAGCCCAGCAGCAACGCCTGATCGCGCGAACGGCGCGCGATGGCTTCGAGCAGCGGCAGCGCGGCTGCCGCCGGGATCACGCTGCGCAGCGCATCGAGTCCGGCATCCGCACACGCGGTGAGCGGTCCGGCTCGTGTCGAATCGACGAGCTCGAGCGCGACCCGCGCCAGCGCATCGGACGCATCGGCCGGTGCCAGCACCAGCGCCACGCCGGCGGGACCCGGCAACGGCCGCAGCCGGTGCAGCGGCTCGGGGTAGGGCACGTCGAGCGCGACCAGCAGGACCTCGGCGCCGCTCGCGACGACCTGGGTCGCCGCCTCGAGCAGGCCGGCCGCGAAGCTGCCGTCGTACGCGCTCAGGCTGGTCGACGCCGAGCGGCTGCCGACCGCGATGTGCCAGTAGCCGGCCGGCGCGTTGTGGACCGAGTTCGTGAAGCGGGTCGGCGAGAGCTGGCGGTTGGCGCCGGCCAACGTTTCGCACAGCACGTGGCAGTTGCTGCCTTCGCCGCCGGACGCCGCAAACACCGTGGCGAGCCGCTGCGGATCGGCGCCGGCCTGCGCGACGGCCTGGTCGGCCACCGCCATCGCCAGGCGGATCGAAGGACCGGCGCGCCGGCGCTCGGCCGGCGGCAGGCGGGCCGGCGGCGGCAGCACCGCGTCGGCCGATGCGAAGGGCGCTTCGCCACGCAGCACCGGCTCGGCGGCCGTCCACGACACCAGCCCGGGCGCGAGCAGGCCGATGCCGCGGATCGCGACTTCGAGCGTCGGCAGGGGTTGCACGACGCTCATCGGGTGGCGCTCGCGTTGCGCATTGCGATGCGAGCGACCGTCGAGGCGAGGCCCGGTCTCATGCCGCCTTCCCGAG
>JBDSAB010000064.1:0-4177 GCA_039922395.1 Caldimonas sp. | reverse complement strand
GAGCGACTCGTTGCCGGGGTTGTAGCCGGCCTGCACGACGCCGTCGCCGAGCTTCTCGGACGGCGTGTCCTCGGTCACCGTGCTCGCGGTGTCGATCGGATTCGGCGGCTCGACCGGCTCGCCCGCGCGCGGCTCGCTGCCGGCCTGCAGGCCGAACTCGTGCGGCTTCAGCGGGTTGCTCATCAGCGCGCTCGACATCGCCTGCGCGCCGATCTTCTGCGTCGCGAGACGCTGCTGCGATTCGGTGTCGAGGGTGGCGACGGCGCTGGCGTCGATCGCCGCGGTCGACGGCGCCGACACGGTCGAGAGGATCGTGCCGATGCTCTCGAGCACGCTGCCGTCCGGACCGACACGCTCGGGCGATCGGGAAGTGTTTTCAGAAACCTTGCGTTTGCGGGTGGCCATCGTTGCGCTTTCGTGAATCAGAGGAGGAGATCGAAAATGGGTTGCGTCGCGCGCAACTCTGCTCAGAGGCAAGCGCCGTGCCCTTGGCGCGGGGCGTCCAAGCGCGGGCCACGCCCACGTTGCGGGACGACCCGCACCGGCGATGTAGGCGCTTTCCTCTTTCGCATCAGCGATCACCATTTGCGCTGCGCGGGCTCTACGCTTGCCATACAGAGCGGGCCCATTCCACACACCCCGACGGAGCAGACACCCATGGCAACCACGAAGAAATCGCCGGCCAAGAAAACGCCAGCCAAGAAGGCACCCGCCAAGAAGGCGGCTCCGGCGCGCAAAGCGACCCCGGCGCGCAAGGCGACGCGGGCGAGCCTCGACGCGACCACGCTGCTGGCGAAAGATCACAAGGACGTGAAGGCGCTATTCAAGCGCTACGAGAAGCTGATGAAGGCCGAGGCCGACGGCAGCGAGCGCCAGACCCTCGCCGAGCAGATCTGCCAGATGCTGACGGTGCACGCGACGGCCGAGGAAGAGATCTTCTATCCGGCGGTCCGCGCCGCCGATGTCGACGAAGACCTGCTTGATGAAGCCGAGGTCGAGCACGCCTCGGCCAAGGACTTGATCGCACAGATCCAGTCGATGAGTCCTGAGGACGACCTCTACGACGCCAAGGTGACCGTGCTCGGCGAGTACATCAACCATCACGTCGAGGAAGAAGAAGGCGAGATGTTCCCGAAGGCGCGCCGTGCCAAGGTCGACCTCGAAGGCCTCGGCCAGCAGTTGATGGCGCGCAAGGAGGAACTGATGAGCGGCAGCGAAACCTCCTCCACCTCGCAAGCCTAGCCATGACCATGCGCGAGCCGATCGATCCGTTCCTCAGCGAACTCAAGCTCGCGCAGGCCACCGGGCAGCGCGTGCTGGCTGCAGCCGCACAGCGCCGCCCCGACGCGAGCGGCGCACGCGGCCGGGCGCAGGCTCAGCGCTCTGGAGAGCTGTCGATGCCGAACAGCCGCGGGCCGGCGATCGGCGGCCCGGCCGAGCAGCGCGCGACCTAGCCAAGGCCGGGGCGGCGGCCCGATCGGGCGCGTCATGCCGGACTCGAAGACCGCGGATCTGCGCAAGCACATGGTCGACGAGCAGATCGTCGGCCGGGGCATCCACGACCCAGCCGTGATCGCCGCACTCCGTGAGGTACCTCGCGAAGCCTTCGTGCCGGCCTACCTGCGCGGCGAGGCCTATGAGGATTCGCCGCTGCCGATCGGCGCCGGCCAGACCATCTCGCAGCCGTACATCGTCGCGCTGATGCTCGAGGCGGCGCAGATCCGACCCCACGACCGTGTGCTCGAAGTCGGTTCCGGCTCCGGCTATGCAACCGCGCTGGCGAGCCGGTTTTCCGCGCGCGTTTTCGCGATCGAACGAGTCGACGTCTTGTGCGAGGAAGCGCGCGAACGCTTGACGGCGCTCGGCCTGGCCGACCGGATCGAGCTGCGCTGCGGCGACGGCAGCGCCGGCTGGCCCGAGGCGGCGCCGTTCGACGCGATCGTCGTCTCGGCCGGTGCGCCCGCGGTGCCCGAAGCCCTGAAGGCTCAACTTGCCGACGGCGGCCGCCTCGTCCTGCCGATCGGCGCCGACGGCCACTCGCAGCGCCTCGTCCGCATCACGCGGCGCGATGCGGCCCGCTTCGACGAGGAGCCGCTGTGCGCGGTGCGCTTCGTGCCGCTGATCGGCGCGCAGGCCTGGCCCGACCGCGCGACCTTCGACCGGCAGAGCGACTGACCCCGGCACCGGCCGGAAACAGCGAAAATCGTCCGATCAGCCATCCGACGGGGATCGGCGATGACAAGCGCGGGTCGACCGGTGCGATCCGCGCCACCGATGAAAGAGACAGCCGCCATGAATGCAACGCGCCGACGCGTGAGCCTGCAGGCCCTCCGTGCCGCCACCCTCGCCATCGCTCTGGCGCCCTTCGCCGGCAGCGCTGTCGCGCAGGACAAGTGGCCGTCGAAGCCGATCACCTACATCGTGCCGTTCCCGGCCGGCGGCACGACCGACGTGCTGGCCCGCCTGATCGGCCAGAAGCTCGGCCCCGCGCTCGGCACGACGATCGTCATCGACAACAAGGGCGGCGCCGGCGGCAGCGTCGGCTCCGAGATGGCCTCGCGCGCCGCGCCCGACGGCTACACGATCCTCGGCGGCACGATCAGCTCGCACGCCATCAACGTCAGCCTGTATCCGAAGATCGGCTACGACCCGGTCGCTTCGTTCATGCCGGTCACCCTGATCGGCACCAACCCGACCGTCCTCGTCGTCAACCAGGCGAGCCCCTACAAGTCGCTGCAGGACGTGATCGCGGCCGGCAAGGCGAAGAAGGCGCTGACCTCGGCATCGGCCGGCAGCGGCACCTCGCAGCACCTCTCGCTCGAGCTGCTGAAGGCGAAGGCCGGCGTCGACATCACGCACATTCCGTACAAGGGCAGCGCCCCGGCGATCCAGGACGTGATGGGCGGCCAGGTCGACATGATGTTCGACACCACCGTCGTCGCCGGCCCGCACATCGAGAGCGGCAAGCTGCGCGCGCTCGCGGTGACCTCCGCGAAGCGGGTGCCGAGCATGCCGAACGTCCCGACGGTCGCCGAGAGCGGGGTGCCCGACTACGAAGTCGTCTCGTGGCAGGCGATCTTCGCGCCGGCCGGCACGCCGAAGGCGATCGTCGACCGCCTGCACACCGAGATCGCGAAGATCCTGAAGGAACCCGAGATGCAGGAGCGCATCGCGAAGCTCGGCATGCAAGGCTCCGAGATGACGACGGACCAGATCACCGCGTTCCAGAAGGCCGAGGTCGCCAAGTGGGCGCAGGTCATCAAGAGCGCGAACATCAAGCTCGAGTAATGGCCGCGGCCTCCGTGGCCGCGAGGAGACGCCCATGCGCAGCCCATCGCTTCACGCGCTGCTGGCCCTGCTGATCGCCGGTGCGCTCGGCGCCTGCGCGAACGCGCCGCCGCCGATCGTCGAGCGTCCCGAGGCGCCATTGTTCGCCGACGCGCGCTTCGGGAAGCCGACCGAACCGGTTTCGACCGACCGCGTCTTCGAGGTCAGCGACGCGATGCGGCGCTACCTGCAGGCCGACATCGCGCACCAGCTGCGCACCGAGGGCACGAAGAACGGCCTGATCCAGGCGCTCTACCAGAAGACGCAGCTCAAGCTCGAGTACGACTCGCGGATGACGAAGACCGCGGCCGAGACTTTCGCGGCGCGCTCGGGCAACTGCCTGTCGCTCGTCATCATGACCGCGGCGCTCGCGAAGGAGCTGCGCCTGCCGGTCTACTACCAGAGCGCGGTCCTCGACGAGACCTGGAGCCGCACCGGCTCGCTGCTGTTCGCGAGCGGCCACGTCAACCTGACCCTCGGCCATCGCAACATCGGCGGCGGCATCAACCGCGACCTGAAGTCGACCACGATCGACTTCCTGCCGCCGGAAGAGACGCGCGGCATGCGCACGCGCGCCATCGAGGAAGAAACCGTCGTCGCGATGTACGCGAACAACCGCGCCGCCGAGGCGCTGGTCAGTGGCCGCCTCGACGATGCCTACGCGTGGACGCGCGAGGCGTTGCGCCGCGACCCGTCGTTCATGAGCGCGTTCAACACGCTCGGCGTGGTCTACCTGCGCCACGGCGACGTCGAGCTGGCGACGCGCGCCTTCGACCGGGTGCTGGCTGCCGAGCCGTCCAACACGCGGGCGCTCGCCAACATGGCCGAGGCTCGCGAGCGCCAGGGGCGC
>JBDSAB010000063.1:0-11692 GCA_039922395.1 Caldimonas sp. | reverse complement strand
GTTGTCGCTTCGGCGATCTCGGGGTCGATCTGCGTCAGCACGTTCAAGGCAGCATTCGGCCGAGCACGTCCCGACACCGCCTACGCCGAACTCGTGGCCACCGGCTTGAGCTTTCCCAGCGGCCACGCCACCATGTCGGCCGTCGTCTTCCTGACTTTGGGCACCCTGGTGGCGAGCACCCGAATTCTGTGGATCGAACGGACCTACATCGTGTGCACAGCAGTATTCATGACCTTGCTGGTCGGCGTGAGCCGGATCGCACTCGGCGTGCACTGGGCGACCGACGTGCTCGGTGGCTGGGCCTTCGGAAGCGCATGGGCGATCGCCTGGTTGCTGTTGGCCGGTCTTCTCGATCGACGGCGCCTTCGGCTCGAAGGCGAAGGAACCACACGCGCGCAATAGCCCCAGCGAGCTGGAGCCAATGCGCGGCCGAACAGGGCCAGTGGGGCGTAGCCGAGCCCTCTAGTGCAGCGTTGCGCGAGATGGTGGCGGCGGTTTTCGACATTCATCACCTGACCTTTCAGCTTGAATCGACACCCTGCGAGCAGGCGGATGCCGATCAATGGTCCCGCCCGAATTAGTCGTCCGATTTCGTTTGTGATCGCCTGGTCTTTCATTCGTTGACCACTCGACCACAGCCAAAATGTCTGCGCAAGCCTCGGGCGCCGTACGCCAACAGCGCAATTGGTCGGCTCCCGGGAGCTCATTTGACCGCCGTCACAACATAGGACCGTGCGCATCGTGACCTCGCCCGATGCGGTGTTGGTGCTTTTGACGACGCCATCGGTCCGATGCGTCGCAGGCTCGGCTGAGATTGATTTGGACGGCTCCGTGCCGGGCTTCATGTCCATGCCTTCATGTTGCCACCCGTCTGCGCCTCAGCGGCCTCAGCGAGGGTCAATGCGGTCAGCGAGAAGAGCGAATCGGGCGGAGCTTCGTCGTCTTTCCTTTGGAGGTCGATTGCCGTGCGGCAGTGGGACGCGTGCGGCCGCCAAGCGGCGCAATCGATGAGGGGTGTTACATGGCCGTGGTCGTGGCGGTGGTCAAGCCGTCTCGTCGACCTGCCGTCGAACGCCGCCGATGCATGAGCAGGTAGGCTGCCGGGATCAGGAACATCGACAAAAGCGGTGCCGAGATCATTCCGCCGACCATCGGCGCCGCGATGCGGGTCATCACTTCGGAACCGGTGCCGGAGCCGACGAGGATCGGCAGCAGTCCCGCCATGACGACCGCCACGGTCATCGCCTTGGGTCTGACACGGAGAACGGCGCCTTCCCGGATCGCCGAGATGAGAGTCTCATCCGTCATCGGCTCGCCGACGGCCACCCGTCTCGCCTGCGCATTCTTCAGGTAGACGAGCATCACGACGCCGAACTCCGCCGCAACGCCAGCCAGCGCGATGAATCCGATGGCCGTCGCAACCGAGACCGAGTGCCCGAGCGCCCAGACCAGCCAGAAACCACCGACGAGCGAGAAAGGAACGGCGGCCATCACCAGTGCGGCATCGCCGACGGAACGGAAGACGAGGTAGAGCAGCACGAAGATGATGGCCAGCGTGACCGGCACAACGACCTTAAGTCGTTCAGCGGCCCGCTCGAGGTACTCGAACTGCCCGGACCACGACACCGCATAGCCGGGTGGCATGCGGATCGACTGAGCGACCGCCGCTTGCATGTCGTGAACGACTGAACGCAGGTCGCGGCCGCGCACATCGACGTAGACCCATCCCGACAGCCTGCCGTTCTCGCTGCGCAGCATCGGCGGGCCATCCTCGACAGAGATCCTGGCCACGTCCTGCAGCAGCAGCTGAGCACCCTTCGACGTGACGAAGGGAAGTTCGCGCAGCCGCTGCAGCGAATCGCGGATTTCGCGCGGATACCGCACGTTGATCGGGTAGCGCTCGCGACCGTTGATGACTTCGCCGACGTTGTCGCCACCGATCGCGGTCGAGACGACGGCCTGGACGTCGGCCACCGACAAGCCGTACCGCGACGCGGCGGCCCGGTCTACATCGACGTCAATGTAGCGGCCGCCCGTGAGTCGCTCGGCCAGCGCCGACGAAACACCCGGCACCTTCTTGACCGCCGCCTCGATCTGCGTGGTCAGCTGGTCGATGGTGCCGAGCTCCGACCCGGCGACCTTGATGCCGACGGGACTCTTGATGCCGGTCGCCAGCATGTCAATGCGGTTCCTGATCGGCGGAACCCAGACGTTTGTCAAACCGGGCACGGTGACGACTCGGTCGAGTTCCTCGACGAGCTTGTCCGTGGTCATGCCGGGCCGCCACTTTTCTCGCGGGATGAACTGGATCGTCGTCTCGAACATTTCCAAAGGCGCTGGATCGGTGGCGGTGTCCGCCCTGCCGGCCTTGCCGAAGACGCGTGCGACCTCGGGCACCGTCTTGATAAGGCGGTCGGTCTGCTGCAGCAATTCAGCCGCCTTCCCGACCGACAGCCCGGGAAGGGCCGAAGGCATGTACAGGAGATCGCCCTCATCCATGTTCGGCATGAACTCGCCGCCCAGCTGCATCAGCGGAATGGCAGTGAGCGCCAGCAGCGCCGCCGCAACAGACAGCGTTGTCTTGGGAAAGCGGAGGACGGCGTCCAGCGCCGGTCGATAGGCGGCGATCAAAAAGCGATTGATCGGGTTCACGTCTTCGCGTGGGATGCGCCCCCGAATGAGGTAGCCCATCAGCACCGGCACCAGCGTCACCGACAATCCGGCCGCCGCGGCCATCGCGTAGGTCTTCGTGAAGGCCAGCGGGGCGAAAAGCCGCCCTTCCTGCGCCTCCAAGGTGAAGACCGGCAGGAACGACAGCGTGATCACGAGAAGCGAGAAGAACAGCGCCGGCCCGACCTCGATCGACGCGTCCACGACCAGCTGCCAGCGTTCGGGAATCGTCGGTGGCCTCCCGTGGCCGGTCTCAAAGGCCTCGATGTGCTTGTGCACGTTCTCGACCATCACGATCGAGGCATCGACCATCGCCCCAATGGCGATCGCGATGCCGCCGAGCGACATGATGTTGGCGTTGACGCCCTGCCATCGCATCACAGCAAATGCGGCGAGAACGCCGACCGGCAGAGCGACAACGGCGACCAGCGCCGAGCGCAGGTGGAACAGGAAGACGGCGCATACCAGCGTGACGACGATGAACTCCTCGAGCAGCTTCGACCGCAGGTTCTGAACCGCACGGTCGATCAGCGACGAGCGGTCATAAGTTGTCACGACCTCGACTCCCGGTGGCAGGCTCGGCCTCAGCGTTTCCAGTTTCGTCTTGACTGCGGCGATCGTCGTGCGAGCGTTCTTGCCGGAGCGCATCACGATGACGCCGCCGGCCACTTCGCCTTCGCCATTCAGTTCGGCGATTCCCCGACGCATTTCAGGACCCACCTGGACCGTTGCGACATCGCGCAGGAGCACGGGCGTCGCGCCCGAGACCGCCAGCGGAATGCCCCGAAAGTCGTCGAGCGTCCGCAGGTAGGCGCGTGAGCGAACCATGTATTCCGCCTCGGCCAGTTCGACGACCGAACCGCCGGAAGCCTGGTTGGCGTTCTTCAGCGCTTCGACGACGGTCGCCTGGGTGATGCCGAGCGTTCGCATCCGGTCCGGATCGAGCACGACCTGGTACTGACGGACCATGCCGCCGATGCTGGCGACTTCGGCGACATCGGCGACCGTCTTCAATTCGAACTTGATGAACCAGTCGTTGAGCGCGCGCAACTGCCCGATGTCCTGCTTGCCGGTTCGATCGACCAGCGCGTACTCGTACACCCACCCGACGCCGGTCGCATCCGGGCCGAGGGACGCGTTCGCCCCAGGTGGCAGCCGAGCCTGCACCTGGTTCAGGTATTCGACCACGCGCGAGCGCGCCCAATACGGGTCTGTCTTGTCATCGAACAGCACGTACACGAACGAGTCGCCGAAGAACGAGTAGCCGCGTACGGTCTTTGCGCCGGGCACGCTCAGCATCGTGGTCGTCATGGGATACGTGACCAGATCCTCGACGATCTGCGGCGCCTTGCCTGGGTAGGGCGTGCGGATGATCACCTGCGTGTCCGACAGATCGGGCAGGGCGTCGACGGGTGTCCGGAGCACCGACCAGATTCCGGCGACGACGAGCCCCAGCGTCGCGATCAGCACCACGAACCGGTTTGTTACCGACCAACGGATCAGGGCGGCGATCATGGCCGTGCGCCCGACGTGACCGTCTGCAGCGACAGCAATTCATACCCGGTCGGGCCGCCTTCCTTGAACTCGAAGCGGATCCGGTCTCCGGGTTTCACGGCAGGCAAGGCCTGGCCCGGTGGCTTACCGAACCCCATCGTCATTGCCGGCCATTTCATCGACGTCACGGGACCATGCGAGATCGTGATGGCGTCGGCAGTCACGCTTTCGACGTTGCCTTCGGCCATGTGAGTGGCGCTGCGCCCTGACGCGGATGCGGATGCCGATGCCGAGACAGGAGTGGACGGGGCGGTCCCTGTCATTCCCGTCAGCACCGTGCGCAAACGGGCCTCGGAGTCGACGAGGAACTGACCGCTGGCGACGACCTGATCGCCTTCGCTCAGGCCTCCGACGACGACAACGTCTTCGCCGCGCTCTTCGCCGACCGACACATCGCGGGGCTCGAATGCGCCGCTAGCCTTGTGAACGATGACGACGGCACGCTTGCCGGTGCGGATCACCGCTTCGGAGGGAACCACGATCTGGCTGGTCGTCGGGCCCGAGACGGCGAGACGCAGCAGCATCCCGGGTGTCAGGCTGCCAGACCGGTTGTCGACCTCGAAGCGCGCTTTCAAGGTGCGGGTGTTCGCATTGACCTCGGGGATGATTTCCTTGAGAGCACCTTCGAAGGTCTGCGAGGGATCCGCCTGCAGCGACGCCTTGACTCGCTGACCAACTCGCAGGCGGACCGCCTGCGGCTCAGGGACGTCAGCGACGGCCCATACCCGTTGGAGGCCGGCGATCCGGAACAGGGTCATCCCCGGCGTCACGGCTGCGCCCTCGCGGATGCCCAGCTCGGCGATGACACCTCCGATCGGTGCGCTGATGACGTAGCGGGCCTGGGCAGCTCCCTTTTGTTCGCTCTCCCGAATCAGGGACTCGGGGATCGACATCGCGCGCATGCGCTCGCGTGCCGCCGAGACGATGTCGGCCGAAACGCCGGCGCGCTGCAGAGCCAGAAGTTCGTTCTGCGGAGCGAGCCACTCTGGCGCAAACACGGTCGCAAGGGCTTGGCCTTGGCGTACCCGTTCCATCGGCGCCCGAGCCGCCAACCGCTCGATGTAACCACCGACCCGCGTCTGCACGGAGACAGTCAGGCGCTCATCGAACTGGACCGCACCAATCGCATCGAACGACGACGGAACCTCCTTGCGCTGCACCGTCGCATAGCGCATGCCCAGGTTCTGCTGGACCGTCGAGCTGACCTTCACCCCGCCGTCAGCTGAATCGCTGCCGACATACACCGGCACCAGCTGCATGTCCATGAACGGCGACTTCCCCGGCTTCTCGAATCGCTGACCCGGCACCATCGGGTCGTGCCAGTACAGGACCTTCCGTCCATCCGCTTGGGACGCGGCACCGGCCGACGCCATGGATGAGTTCGACGACCCCAAGGTAGATCGGCCCAGGTAGAAGCCACCTGCCGCGAGGAGAACGCCGGCGGCGACGAGGCTAACGATGGCTGTGGTTGAATTCTTCATGTCAGGTCCTCCCAGCGATCGGACGGAAGACGAGGCGGGCTTGCGTCTTTGCAAGGTCTCGTTGAAGCGTCAGGAGCTTGCGCTGCGCATCGACCTCTGCATGCCGGGCCTCGAAGAGGGTCAGGAGGGTCGATTGATTTGAGCGGTACGACGCAAGTGCGGCTGCAGTTCGTTGCTCGGCGACCTGCGCAACTCCAATCCGATAGCGGTCGACCCGCTCGCTCAGGCGCTGGATGTCATTGACCAGGCCACGGTATTCGGCTGTCGCACTCCGGGTCGCCTCGACAGCGTCGGCTTCGGCCTTGACGACCAGCGCCAACTTGGCCGCCGTCTCGCGGTCTTGCCTCTCCGCCGGTGCCAATGGAATCGGAACGCTGACGCCTATCGAGACCATGTCGGAATAGCCGGTGCGCTGACCGTACGAAACTTCCCAGGTCCAGTTGGGGCGACGATTCGTCTGCGCCAACTCTGCCGCCTGCCGCGCCAACTCGACGTCGCGCTGCATCCCGATCAGGGTTGGATTGCCTGACAGGTAAGCCTCCTCGGACGGTAACGGCATCGTCGTCACCGGCTCGACACTTTCCACTCGAACGCCGACCCATCGCTGCAACTGGATCAGCGCAGAGGCTTGCTGCTGCTGCAAGTCGGCCGATTCATCGGCTGCCACCGCCTGGGCACCCAGCAGGGCGAGAACCTCCTGGCTGCCGCCCACCGACGAAGCGAGACGCGCCTTGGACGCCTCCAGTTCCTCGTGAGCGTGGTGCTCCATCAACGAGGTCAGCCTGAGTGCCGCGGCGGCGTAGTAGGCGTCCAGGTAGAACAGCGCGGTCTGCATGCGGGTATCTGCAATGGCGACGTCCGCCTGCGCCGCTTCGCGCGTGACCGCCGCCTCCGCAGCAGCGAGCCGGGCGCTTCTCTTTTCTGGCGAGACCCATTCCTGACTGATCCCGATGCGCTTCATCGTCATCGAGTCCCGGGTGGTGTTCAGACGATCCGGTCCCGTGACTGGCAGGTTGTCAATGCCTGCACGAAGGACGGGATCTGGCAACTGGCCCGCGGCCCGGGAAGTCTCTCTGGCGCTGGTCACACCGGCCTGGGCGGAACGCGCCGACTCGGAGCGTGCGACCGCGAGATCCAACGCGGCGTTCAGGGTCAGGGCTGCAGCATCCGCCAATGCTGGAAGCAGTGCGGCGCCAAGTGCGGCCGCGCGAACAAGGGTGGTGAACATGGAAACTCCGTCGCAAACGAGGACGTGCCGAACGGCGCAAAGCGCCGATCAGCGTCTGTTCAACGACGGAGGGATCAGACTCGAAGTCTGAGGGTGGACAGGAACAGCGGATCGAGCGGAGGGTGAATCTCCGGCTCAACGAACACCGGCATCGTCGTCGACGCCATGGCGACGTCGACCTGCGGTAGTGTCAATATTTGAATCACAGTAGGAGACGAGGGAATACCGGGCTTGATCGGGTCAACCGATTGCGAAGGAGCGGCGATGTGCTGGTGGCACAAAACCGGCTGCACGGCATCCATTCCTTCGCACGGCTCCCCGCGCGCAGCCATTTCTGCCATCGCGCCGATGTCAAGGGTGCCGGGGCAAACGTACTGCGCCAGCGCGAATTGCGAAAACAGCAGCGAGATCGTGACCATGATCGACATCACGATGCGTGGGGTGAAGCGCCGCCGGTACATGAGTCGTTGCAGTGTAGTCGCGCCGTTGGTCGTGCGAGCGCGGACGGCCTTTCACGCTGAAGGCATTGAGTGTCTGTGCCCCATCAACTGGTCGGCTACAAAGCGGCCGTTCGCAACCGTCCGCTTGTGGCCGAGGCCGTGCGAAAACGCAAAGCCTCGAGATTTTTTTGGGGTCTTCTTGCCCTTCCCCGAAGGCCGATCGTCGAATGCAGCGCGATCTGAGAGGTCAATCTTCGGCGAGTCCTTCAACAGTCGATGTTTTCACACGACCTCGGCCGGCAGCGACTGTCACGGAAGTCGCTGAACGACCCAAACCGGGCATCCGACCGACGAGATTCAGCGCCCTGAGGCGGTCGTCCGATACCGCGGGCGCCACACCTCGGCTCTCAGAAGCTCTGGCGCAGCCGATCCCCGATCTTCTCGATCACTGGCTGCTCAAGGATCGGCCGTGCCCGCTGCCCTGATTCACACGTCGTCGAGCTTGTCCTCGGCAAGGATGGGCGTGCTGCTTTTCAGCTGCTTCTCCATGGCTGCAAGCTTGGCGGCGTTCCGCGTCGCGTTCTCGATGTCGTCGCTCAATTGCTTGGCGGACTTCTCCACACTGGCTTCGAACTTGGCGAGAGCCGCTTCGACAGCCCTTAATTCTTTAGGATCGGCTTTGTGCTTTTGAGCCATCGCTGAACTCCAAGAAAACGATCGCGGTGATGAAGGGCTTTGAGCTTGAGTGAACTATCGTCCATGCAGCAAGGCTTGGTAGTCCTTGATCTGCTGCGACATCGCGGCGTACTTGGGCATCACGGTCTTCGTGAAGTCTTTGTATTTCTCGTACTTGACCTTCAAGGCCAACAAATCGGGGTTGGCGTCAATCGCCGCCTGAGGCTGCTTCTGAGCTTGCAGCTTCTGCGACAGAGACTTGATCTTGCCGTCACATTCAACCATCTTTTTCTTCAACACATCAGGCGTGCGCTCCGCCATCCTTCTGCCAATCCACCCCATGATGTCGGCAATCTCCGCCTCATGCGCTCGCAGTTTGCTCTCGGTCGAATCCAAATCCTTTTTCAAGTCTTCAATCTGCCTGGCTCTGTTGTTGTCGAGTGCCAGCAGGGCTTTTCCGAAGGCCTCAAAGGTCAACTTGCCTTCCTGGAAAACATCCCTGAGTCCGCTGGCTTTGGTGCCCGAAGACTCCGAGGTCTTCTTGACTGTGACATTCAGACCCTCGATGTGAGCGATGAGCTTGCGCCGTTCTTCAAACAGAGCAGGCAGTTTCTTGAACTCAGTCTTGGCGCCCATGTTTTCTCCCCTTCGATTGATGCCAGATCCTAGACAAACTCCTGCTCAGAATAGCTGGTATGGCCAGCCTAGGTTAACGCCGCCAGCTCCTTGAGAGGATAGCGTTCCAACGCTCTTCTTTGTCCCCAAACACCACCCCGCCGAGCTCTCAAACCACTCAGGCTCTACAGCGTGGTCTGCTCAGGACGGTGGCGCTGGTGTTGGACTGGGGATCGCAGGATGGGCTTGCCGGCCGATGGCTTGCACGTGGGACTCATGTCGAAACCGTCGCGCTTCACGGTCTCAAACCGGCCGGCGCGCCGCCATTGCCCGCAGTGTCTTCATGTTGGTGCCGGCCTCAAGGTGTCAACCGCCTCGGCGGACGCCGCGCAACGATCGCAGGCTCCGAGTCAGGACGCACCGAAGCGGCCGTTCGGGAGCACCCGCTTCTGGCCCCCGCAAGCAGCCGTTCGCGCGCGACCGCCCATGGCCGGGGGACCACACGTCTACGAGGATGGTCTGGTGCATTGCATGCTGCGGCCCCTCAAAGGAGCAAGTTGATCCGTCCTGGTCAGGTCGCTCTTGGTCTCTCGGCGCGACGAGCGGAACAATTGCGATACGCGCGGCAAGCCTTCATGGCGACGTCTCGCGACGTGTGGCACCGGGCACGGTCACGACTCTGGCGCAGGCAACTCAAGCGACCTCGATCCCCGCAGCCCGCGTCTGCTCGCGCCATCGAGCCACATCGCGCCGGATGCGCTCGGCCAATTCCTGCGGCGTCGAAGTGGCGAGGTGAAAGCCCTGCCGCTGCAAGCGCTTCTTCACCTCAGGCATCGCCAGCACGCCGGTGATGCGCTCGTGCAGCTTGGCCACTTGCGCCGCAGGTGTGCCGGGCGGCGCAAACACACCTTGCCAGCCCAGGACCTCGAAGCCGGGATACAGGTCCGCCAGCAGCGGTACCTCGGGCAAGGCATCGTCGCGCTGCAGCGACGTGATGGCCAGCGCGCGAACTTGGCCGGCACGGATGTGCGGCAGGAAGGTCGGCGGCGTGCCGAAATAGAGATCGACCTCGCCGGCGATCAACGCCCGCACGGCGGGCTGGGCACCTTCGTGCGGCACATGGTCGAGCCGGATGCCGGCGGCGCGCTGGAACAGCTCTCCTGCCAGGTGCGAGACCGAGCCGGGGCCCACCGACGCGAACTTCAGAGGCTGGCGCACGCGTTTCGCGCTGGCGACGAGCTCGCGCACGCCGGTCCAGCGCGACGCGGCGCTGACCGCCAGCACCATCTCCGATTCGGCCAGCAACGTTACCGGCACGAAACGCTCGCAGGGATCGACGCGGTCGTCGGCCAGGGCGGCGGCCAGCACGCCCGAGTTGGTCATGATCGACATGGTGGCGCCTTCCGACCGCGCTTGCGCGGCCTGGGCTTGCGACGCCGGCGGTGCGCCGCGGCGCTTGGTCTGGCGCTGCACAAGCACCGGTGCACCCAGCCCCATGCCCAGATGCTCGCCCAGCGCGCGTGCCAGGATGTCGGTGGTGCCGCCCGGCGAGAAAGGCACGATGATCGGGGTGTAGGTCTGGTCCAGCGTGTGTTCGCCCAGATACTGCTGGATGCGTGACTCGAGCTCGTCGCGCAGGTTCTCGAACACGAGATGCACGCGGCTCTTGCCGGCCCATTCGCCGCGCGGTTCGGTCAGGTGCAGTGCGAGCAACGAACCTTCGTCGAGCGCGCGGTGAATGTCGGCGAGCGAGATCTCCACGGCCGCCTTCTTCAGCGAGACCCCGCCGGATGCACCTCGCGAGGCGGCCAGCAACCCACCCTTGACCAGCGCCGCGACGATCTGCCGCACCCGTGTCGGATGCTCATCCACCTGCTCGGCGATGCGCTCGGTGGTCACCACCTCGGGCGCATTGGCAGCGACATAGCTCAGGATGTAGGTGGCCGTGAGCAGCCGGGTGGACCTGGACATTCAGGCAGTCTATGCGCCTCGATCAGACGCCGCGATCCCGCCCGAAGTGCCGCTGCACCGTGTTGCCTACCTGCTGCAGGTTAGCGGCCGCCATCTCCGCCGTGCATCGGCTGCCCACCGGGCCGAAGTGCAGGTGGTCGAGCAGCTGGATGCCACAGAACTCCACAGTACCCACGCCCCACATGACGCGGATGGCGTCGATCTTGCGACTGCTCTCGAACTCGAACTCGGTTGATCCTGAACTCGTGAACACCAAACCCTTCTTGCCCTGCAGCGAACCCCGTGGACCGCTGGGTCCGTAGCCGTATGCAAAACCACCGCCGCGCAGCACACGGTCGAGCCAACCCTTCATGATGGCTGGGGGCGAGATCCACCATACCGGCGAAATGAACGTCACCACGTCGGCGGCGAGCAAGTGGTCCATCTCGACTTGCACGTCGGGTGCCGGTGGCTTGGGCGGGCGCGTGAAGGCTTCATCGGCATCGGCCACGGGGTCGAACTTCATCGCATAGAGGTCACGCAGCACCACCTCGTGCCCAAGCGCGTGCGCCGCTTCGATGTAGGTATCGCAGACCTTGCGATTGAAGCTCGGGTTGCGCGGATGGGCCAGGACGACGAGGTGCTTCATTGATGGTCCCTCAAGACGGGGCTGGGGAAGTCGGCGAGGTGGCGGAAAGGCTGCGGCGTCTCGTGCTCAATGTGGGCGAGCCGCTGTGCCCACTCGTCCAACAACGCGCGCCGGCCAGCTTCATCGCGGTGGGCTGCGGCCCAGCCGACGAAAGGCGCGAGCGTATCGAAGCCGCAGAAGTTGAAGGTGCCCACACGCAGCGGGTGCAGCACCCAGTCGATCGGACCGAAGAGGCCGCTGTCGCTGAAGCGGTCGCTCTTCGCACCAGTGGTGCAGGCGATGAGCACACGCTTGCCGCGGTAAGCGCCGCGGTCGAACCAGTGTCCGCCACCGTAAGCCACGTCGAGAGCGAAGACGCGGTCGATCCAGCCTTTGAGGATCGCCGGCACGCCAAACCACCAGACCGGGAAGATCACGATCAACAGGTCGG
>JBDSAB010000062.1:0-13223 GCA_039922395.1 Caldimonas sp. | reverse complement strand
GCGCGCGCAGCTTGTCCTTCAGCGTGATGCCTTCGTAGAACGGCATCACCATGTAGGCGGTGCCGTTGGCTTCCCAGAAGCGGTAGACCTTGACGAGCGAGGGATGGTCGAACGAGGCCAGCAGCTTCGCCTCGTTGACGAAGCTCTTCAGGCCGGCGTCGAACGTATCCTGGTGGCGCGCCGACTTGACGTGCACCTGGGTCTGGCCACTGCGCGCGGCGAGCGCCGCGGGCATGTACTCCTTCAGCGCGACGCGGCGCTCGAGCGAATGGTCGCGCGCCAGGTAGACGATGCCGAAGCCGCCCTCGCCGAGCACGCTGGTCAGCTCGAACTCGCTCAGGTAGGTGCCGATCGGCAGTGCGTTGCCGCTCTCGCCCGCGCTCGACGCGGCCGTGAACGAACCGGGCGGCAGCGTGACGCCGCTGCCGGTCGACGCCGCCGGCACGAACGCGGTCGGCGTCGGCGACGCCACCGCGCCCTTGCCCGCCCCGGGCGGACGGATCACGGTGCGGTCGTCGTCGTCGGGCGTGCTCATCGGGTGGGCGGTTCGTTCACGTGAAGGCGCCGCGAAGCGAGCCCCGATCGGACAAGTGCGACAACGCGGTTCGGCGTACTTTCGCACCGCGCTCGCGGCACGTCGATGGACGGAAACGATAGCGAAAGGCAGCCGGATCCGGGCGTTGGCGCCGCCATAATTCGGCGCACACCGCGCCCGCCGGTGCCCTCAGCCGCCCCAACCGAAAGGTTCAGATGAGAGACCGCCTGCAGGCCGTGTTGATGATGATGGCGGCGCTCATCATGCTGCTCGCCGGCAACCCGGTCGCCGCGCAAGCGGCGCCGCAGGTGGCGACCGGCGCGTATGTCAGCAAGATCGAGAGCCTGAACTTTCGCGAGAACAAGTACGCGATCGATTTCTACGTGTGGTTCCGCTGGAAGGCCGAAGGGCCGCTCGCCGACTACAAGCCGCTCGACAGCTTCGAGCTGATCAACGGCAAGATCGAGAACAAGAGCAGCGTCGTCGAGAAGAAGATCGGCGACGTCAGCTACGCGACCGTGCGCGTCTCGGCGACGATGTCCGAGACCTGGGACCTGGCGCGCTTCCCGTTCGACGCGCACACGTTGACGGTGAAGATCGAGGACAGCTCGCTGACCGCGAAGGACCTCGTGTTCGTCGCCGACAAGAGCAACTCGGGCCTCGGCGACGAGATCGACATGGCCGGCTGGAACGCCTCGAACTTCGTCACCGACGTGCAGACCAAGGTCTACCGCACCAACTACGGCGACACCTCGCTGCCGACGAATGCGAGCTCTGAATACTCGCGCTTCATGTTCACCGTCGACATCGAGCGCCGCAGTCAGGGCTCGGCGATCAAGCTGCTGAGCACCGTGCTGCTGGCGACCGCGGTGGCCTTCGTCGCCTTCCTGGTCAAGCCGTCGGACCTCGACGCGCGCTTCGGCATGGGCATCGGCTCGCTGTTCGCGGTGACCGCAAGCGCGTTCATCTCGGCGTCGCTGGTGCCCGACTCCGGCGAGATGACGCTGGCCGACAAGATGCACATGATCGCGCTGGCCTTCATCTTCGGCACGCTGCTGCTCTCGGCGCTGTGCCTGAAGCTCGAGGTCAGCCGACGGCGCGAGCTCGCCTTCCGCATCGACCGGATTGCCGTGGTGGTGCTGCCGCTGCTGTTCTACGGCTGGGCGGCGTGGGCGATCGCGCACAACATTCGTTGAGACCGGACCTGCGCTGACCTCGGCCCGCACGGCGGCCATCCTCATGCGAGCGACTTGAGCAGCGCTGCGAGCTCGGGATCCATCTCAGGCTCATCGCTCGCTGCCGCCGGCGCCTCCGCAGGCGGCGCATCGTCGTTGAGGCTGGCCAGCAGCGCATCGAGCTCGCTGGTGTCGTCACTTGCCGGAGCGCTGGCCTCTGCGGTTGGTGATTCGACCGGCGCGACTTCGGCCGTGGACGCCTCGGGCGCATCGGCGGTCGCTGCTGGGGTGGCCTCCTCGGCGTCGTCTGCCAGGCGCTGCGGCGGCGCGGACACACCGACCGTGCCCGCCTTGCGCTGGGCCGGCGTCCAGTCGACCGCCACCTTGTCGTCGCGGTCCGGCTTGCTGCGCAGCGCGAAGCGCGAATCGCTCGGCGCCTTGCGGCCGGCGCCGCCGGGAGCAGCGAGACCATCGCCGTTGATCGCTTCGAGACCCGCCAACCGCACCAGCGCCTCGCCCTTGTGCGCCATCACGCCGTTGATGCCGTAGTCGCGCAGCAATGTGCTGGCGTGGGTGTTGATCAGCCGATCGGTGCACGGCAGCGCGGCACTGTCGCCGTCGGCGTCGACATAGTGGTGGAACGCCAGGTCGTCGATCGTCATCTGCCCGCCGTGCACCGCCAGCACGCACATCGCGAGCAGACTCGGATGGCCCCACAGCATGCCGCGCAGACCGTCCTCGTTGGTGAACTCCTCCATCGCGAAGCTCGAGATCGGATCGCTGCGCTTGCCGTACGGGTGGCGCAGCAGGAAGCGCGGGCCGATCAGCCCGAGGTATGACGCGTCCGGCATCGCCTTCAGCGCTGCGAACGCGTCGCGCACCAGGCGATGCGGCGGTTCCTTGCGGTCGGTGAACGGATCGGTATTGATCGCCGTGATGAACGGCGCGCCGGCGTGCGCTGCCACCACGGCGGCGCGGCCGAGCAGATCGGCATGCGGCGGCGTCGCGTCGAACTGGTAGGCGCCGCAGATGTAGGTGTAGCCGCCGTCGGCGTCCTGCGATGGCTTCTCGACGAGCAGCTTGTACAGACCGCTCTCCGAAAGGTCCGTGACCGCGCTGAGGTCGGCGGCGAGCTCTTCGGCGCTGAGATCGATCAGGTGCACCTGGAGCTGATGGCTGGTCTCGAGGCGGCGCAGCAGGAAGTCGACGCCGCGCCACAGCGACTCGGCATTCTGGAAATCGGGCTGGTGCAGCACCGCGCGCATCGTGTCGGAAAGCGCCTTGTCGACGGTCGCGACCAGCGCATCCTTGTTCGGGTTGGCGGCCGGCACGACGAACGGTCCGACGAGGCTGCGCAGCAGCGCATCGAGCGATTCGTCCGCGCCTTTCGCAACCGCCGGCCGGCCGGTGAGTCGAGCGAAGTCGTCGAGCGTTGCACCGCTCGAGGGTGCCGCTCCGCGCGCTCGCGCACGGCGGTTCACGCTCGAGGCGCGCTTGCCCGCGCCCTTGCTCCAGCTCTGCACTTCGGCCGCCGCCTTGGCGAAGCTCGACGGCGTGTTCAGGCGCTGCCGCAGCGAGGCGAGCGCCGAGAAGATCTCGAGGTTGCTGTAGAGCTGGTCAGGGTGGAAAGACTCGATGTCCGAGACGTCGATCTCGACCGGCGCGCCGTCGGCGCCGAGCGGCAGGTGCAGCTTCAGCTTCATTCGCGCGAGCGCATCCTCGAGCGAGTCGAATTCGACCGGCAGCGGCTTGCGCTTCGCCAATGCGGCGCCCGACTCGAGCCGGCCCGCGAGCGCCCCGGAGCTGAAGTCGCCGAGCAGCGCGATGCGAACCGGGCGCTTGGCGGCCCACTTCGGCGGCGGCAGGCTGATGCCGCCGAAGTTCGGAGCCCAATCGGTGCTGTCGGTCATGGTGTTCCTTGCGGGTCGAGTGATATTGACGAGTGGATCGGGTCGGCGGTTCTGCTGAGCAGCGCCGGGAAATCGGCGCCGCTCGGCAAGCCTGCCGTCACGCGAAGGATCGGCTGGCCCCGGCCGTCATCGCTGAGCCAGAGGGCCTTTGCGTGCAGGCCTTGCAGCAGCGCGTCGTGCGCACTGGCGGTCAGCAATTCGGCGATGCCACCGCGCGGCCGGACGTCGAGCTGAGCCGATGCTGCCCATCGATCCGGCAGACCGGCATCCGCGGCCTGTCTCGTGGCCGGTGCCCACCCACCCAAGCCACCCAGCTCGGTCTCGAGCCGATCGACCGGCCAGTCGTCATGCAGCGCGTCCAGCGCCAGATCGTCGAGGCGTTGCAGCCACCCCAGCAGGTCGTTCAAATCCGCCGAACCGGCAGGCAGCGTCGGCAGAGGACGCGCCAGGGTCAACGGGAAGTAGCGGCCGACCCGGTCGACCGACGGCATCAGCACGCCGGCCCACGCCGCAGAACCATCGGCCGAAGCGCCCGCCAGGACACCCGGCATCAGCACGAAGCGCCAGCTCGGACTGGCGAGGTAGCCGTCGAGCCAGCCATCGGGCGACTGCTCGCGCCAGCCCGCCAGTCCGCGGGCGAGCCAGTCGTCCCACGGCTCGACGAAGGCCGGAGGCAGCCGGCGCGACGCGAAGTCGCCGAGGCTCGGCAGCTTGCCGTACCAGCCGGTGACTTCATCCGCGTGCATGCTGCCCGACGCAGTGGATCGTCAAAGCGAATCGGGACAGCGGAAGCTCTGCATCTCACGCATCCGCAGCGGATTGATGGCGCTGCTCGAGGTCACTTCCATCGTCGCGCGCTTGCCGTCGAGCAGGAGGATGACGGTGAACTTCTCGGGCTGCGGCGATGGTCTGTTCTCGAATTTCGAGAACAGCCGGAACAGCGCCCACGGTCCCTCGAAGACCTGCGGCGCACCGGCATCGGCACCCAGCTTGATCTGCGACGCCACGCGCGGGCTCGGCCAGCTGACGGTCTGCGCGGCGGTATTGCCGGCGACGAACTTGAACGGTTGCCCGTCGATGTCGAGCGTCAGGTCCTTCATGCCCTCGGTCATCTCGAGCACGCGCAGGTCGACCTTGAATCCCGGCACCTTGCCACCGGCGCGAAAGAATGCCTCCTTGATGCGCGCGGCGCGCTGAAAGTCGGCGAGCGAGGCGCCGCCCGGCGGCTTGCTGCCGTCGGCCAGCGGCTTGTAGACCCACGGCGTCGCGCCGACATCGACCAGGGTCGCGAGGCGGCGCTGGAAGAAGTCGTCGAACATGCCGCCGACACCGAACAGCTGGCCGTAGTCGTCGGGCAGCACGTCTGACTTCGAGCCTTGCGCGAACGGGAAGCGGCCCGCGATCGTGCGCGTGCAGAGGTCGGTGATCGGCTTCAGCTCGGACGACAGGCCCTGCCGCTCGGCGGTGCGGCTCTGGCTCGCACCGGCATCGGCCAGCGTCTCGAGCATCGTCTTGATCGGCTCCGGTTGCAGCCCGGCCGCGGCCTTGGCGGCACCCCCGCCGCCAGCGCCCGGAGGCGGTGGCGCGCTCTTGCTCTTTTGCGCGGCATCGACCGCCGCGAGCTGCACGTAGACCTCGTTGAACAGCTTCAGCACCTCGTCGATCGGCGCCGGCTGCCCGCTGACCAGCCGGTGCAACGGCGCGAAGTGCTCGTCGACCATCGCCTCGAGCGGTCCGCCGGCCGCACGCGGGCCGGTCGGGTCGGCGGGCTTGCCGACCAGGGCCGCCATCTCGGCGCGCGCCTTCTGCGTCTTCTCGCCGAGCTTGCCGGCCAGTGAGGCGCCCGTTTGGGTCTCGGCCGCCGTGGCCGCGGCAGCCAGCTGGGTCTCGCGCGTCACCGCGCGCATGTACGCGGCGAGCGGCGAGTCCGGTGCCGCCAGGATGCGTGCGACCGCGAGGCTGCGCTCGATGCCGCCGAGCTTGATGAGACGCACGTCGGCGAGGTACGCGTCCCACACCTTGATGTACTCCTGCAGGTACAGGCGGCGCACCCGCTCGGTCATCTCGGCGTCGGTGATCGTCGCCTGCGGCGCCGCGCCGGGCTTCGCGGTGCCGAGCACCCAGCGCTGCTCGTCGGCCATCTGCTTGGCGACCTTGTCGACCGATCCCTTGAACTCCTTGAAGTAGGCGTCGCGCGTGAAGAGGCCCGGGATGCCCTTCGTGATCGGCTGGCCGCTGGCGCGTTCGAACACCTGCGCCGCGTTCGGCCCGCCCGCCGATGCCACCGACCACTCGGCGTAGTTGCCGCCGACCTGGGCGCGGCGCAGCCGGCTGAAGATGCGGTACTCGAGCGGATAGGCGATCAGCATGTCGCGCACGTTGGCGACCAGGATCGTGTCCATCGGCGCGAGCGCCCGCGGAGCGCCTTTCGAAAGAGCTGCATCGAGGTGGGTGCCGAGCGCCTCGCGCTGCTGCGGGTTCAAGGTGCCGGCGAGATTCATCTCCCAATCGAGCGTGACCCAGGCCTTCAGCTGATCGGCATCGAAATGCTCGGGCGTGTAGAGCATCAGGTAGCCCTTGAGCGCTTCGTAGGCCACCTCGAGGTTGTCGCGGTTGACCGCACGCAGGCGCTCCTCGAGCCGCTTGGCGACACGCGGCAACAGCGCGCGATCGAGCAGGCGCTGGTAGCCGATATCGGCGCCGGCCTCGACGTAGTCGCCCTGGTAGAGGCCGAGGGTGTTCAGCAACGGCGGCTTGTCGACATTGAAGGTCGACGACTTCGGCGCCGCGACCACCTTGTCGAGCACCTGACCGAGCCCCGACACGTCAAGGTTGTTGGCCGGCGGCAGCGCATCGACCGCGGCCTTGACCTCGGGCACCCGCGCCTGCACGTCCGCCAGGTAGCTCTTGTTGTGCAGATAGCTGACGGCCCAGCCGACGAGCAGCGCCAGGCTGCAGAGGCCGATCACCGCCATGCCGACGAGCCGCATGCGCTGGCGGCTCGTCTCGACCTGCCGGTTCTCGCCGACCAGGCCCTGTTCGGCGAACACGACGTTCTTCAGCAGCCGCGAAAGGAAGAAGCTCTTGCCGCGCGACGATGCGATCGATGCCGGCTTGGCCTCAACGCCGAACGTGCGCGCGAGCGTGCCCATCACGCGATCGATCGGCGTGCCTTCCTGCGTGCCGCTGGTGAAATAGATGCCGCGCAGCAGGCTGCGCTGCTCGAGGTTGCCGCCGCCGTCGAACACCATCTCGAGGAAGCCGCCGAGCAGTCCCTTCAACCCCGCGAATTGCTGCGGGAACGAGAAGATCGCGGCCCGCTTCAAGGGGTCGCGCTCGCCCTCGATCTGGTCGATCAGACGATTGCGCAGGCGCGTCTCGAGCGCCGCGAACTCGCTGCCGAACTCCTGCATCGGCGTGTCGTTGCCGCGCGGATCGTATGGAAAGCTGAAGCCCCAGACCTGGTCGCGCTCTTCCTTGCCGAGTTCGCCAAAGGTCTCGTTGAAGCCGGCGATCAGGTCGCACTTCGTCACCATCACGTAGACCGGTGGACGAACGCCGAGGTGGGTGTGCAGCTCCTGCAGGCGCAGGCGCAGCTTCGATGCGTGCTCCTTGCGGTCGGCCGGCGTCTGCTGCAGCAGGTCCTGGACGTTGACGGTCAGCAGCACGCCGTTGATCGGACGACGCGGCCGGGTCTTCTTCAGCAGGCCGAGAAACTTCTCCCAGGCCGACGCATCGACCTGCTCGTCCGACTGCTGCAGCGTGTAGCGGCCGGCGGTGTCGATCAGCACCGCCTCGTCGGTGAACCACCAATCGCAGTTGCGCGTGCCGCCGACGCCCTTGATCGATGCCTGGCCCATCTTGCCGGCGAGCGGGAAGGTCAGCCCCGCGTTCATGAGCGCCGTGGTCTTGCCCGAGCCGGGCGCGCCGATGAACATGTACCAGGGCAGCTCGTAGAGGTACTGGCTGCGCTTGAAGAAGGAGCGCTTGCCGGACGCGCTGGCGCTGTCCTCGAGCACCTTCAGCGCCTCGGTGAAGCGCTGGCCGAGCACCTCGCCTTCGCGGTCGGATGCGTTCGGGCCGGCCGCGAGCTCGCCGACCATCGCGGCATCGGCGCGCTTGCGGCGCATTGCGCGAACGCCCGCGACGATGCCGACCAGCAACAGGATCGCGACGATCGCGATGAGGCGTTCCCAGATGCCGTCGAGCGGGCGGCGCTCGCCGAACGCGATCAACGGGCCCACCCACCAGATCAGCGCAACCAGTGCGAGCAACCCGTAAATGGAGAGCGCGAGCGGATGGAAGAGGATCAGCAGAAACTTCTTCATGCGGAGGCCTGGAGGGAAAGGTGAGCGATCGGGTGCAACGTCAGGAGCCGTGAGTGGCGGCTCAGCTGCTGGCGCTCGGAACGAACAGGGTGATCTCGACGCGCCGGTTTCTGGCGCGGCCCGGCGCGGTGCTGTTGTCGGCGACGACCTCGGAATCGGCCCGTCCCTCCGACCGCATGCGGTCGGGCTTGACGGTCTTCGTGACCTCGGTCTTGACGGCGTCGGCGCGGTCCTGCGACAGGTGCCAGTTCGACGGATAGCGCAAGGTCCGGATCGGCTGGTTGTCGGTGTGACCGGTGATCAGCACCTTGCCCGGCGTGTCGTTCAGCGCCTGGGCGATGCGCCCGAGCAGCGGCAGCACGCTGCCCGAGATCACCGCACTGCCGGGCTCGAAGAAGCCGTCGCCCTTGATCGTGACGATCGAGCGATCGGCGAGGTCCTGCACTTGCACCAGGCCGGCTTCGATCTCCGGCTTCAAGAATCCGGCCAGGCGCGGCTTCGGGGCCGGTGGCGGCGGTGGGGGTGGCGGCGATGCCGCCGTGACCTGGGCCGCCTTGGCGTCGAGGCCTGCGAGCACCGAGAACGGCGCGTTCGCATCGCCGCCGAGCTTGAAGCGCAATCCGGCGAAAACCGCGCCGAGCAACAGCGCGACGACGGACGCCAGCACCCAGAGCGGCAGGCCTTCATGCAGCTTGGCGACGCGCTGCTCGACACCCTGCCAGCGCGGCGACAACGCCTTCTCGTAGGTGCCGCGGCTCTGGCGCAGCATCTGCACCAGCCGCTCGCGCACGCTGTCGAGCTGCGCGCGGCCGTTGTCGAGCACGCGGTAGCGCCCTTCGAAGCCGAGCGCCAGCACCATGTAGAGCAGCTCGAGCAGGTTGCGATTGGCGTCGACGTTCTCGGCCAGCTTCGACATCAGCTGGTAGACCTTCTCGCCGCCCCAGGTCTCGTTGTGAAACTGGACCAGCAGGCTCTGCGCCGACCAGGCACCCGCCCCGCCCCACGGCGTGCTGGCCGCGCACTCGTCGAGGAACGTGCACAGGATGTAGCGGCCAGCCACGACCTGCTCGTTCGGCAGGCCTTGCGCGCGCGCCTGCGCCTCGAACTTGCGGATGCCGTCGGCGAGCGCGTCCTTCAGGCCAGCCGGATTCGGGTGGCGCGCCGTCGTTCGGACGCGCGGCCCGGCCGCGAGCAGCGGCGCGGCCGCAGCGACCAGCGGGTTGATGCTCGTCGTCATCAGTGCGTCCATCGCGAGCGGCGCGTCGCGTCCCGCGGTGGCGGGCGCGGCCGCTCCGGCACCGGCTGCGCCTGCGGCGTCGGGCGCTGCCGACCCCGCACGCGGGGCCCTGCCCGCACTCGGCTTGATGACGGTGCGGTCCGAGCCGAACGCCGCGAAGGGATCGTTGTTGTCGCTCATGGTGAACTCAGTCTGAAAGAACGTTCATCGATGCACATGCAAAGCGCGCCGGCTGGCCGGTCTTCATGACCGCACCGCCCAGAACTCGAGCTCGAGGCCCGGAAATTCGCCGGCAAGATAGATCGCGAGGCCACCCGAGGTCTCGAGCTGCTTCCACATCTCGTTGCCGCGCGTGTCGAGCTCGAAGTAGGTGAAGCCGGCGTGGTACGGGATCTGGCGCGGCGCGACCGGCATCGGCCGCACCGTGACACCCGGCAGCTGCAGCTGCACGAGATCGCGAATGCGCTCGACCGTGCCGATCTTGACCTGCGCCGGAAAGCGCACGCGCAGGGTCTCGCCGGGCATCTGCGCATTGACCGCGAGCACGAACTGCGCGTTGCGCTGCAGGTCGATGTCCGGGATGACCGAGACGCGGATGCCGTGCTTCCTGTCCTGCAGCTCGATCGGGATCGCGGTCTGCTCCATCACCATCGACAGCGACTGCCGCAGGTCGTCCATCAGCGGTCGAAAGCACCGTGCCGGGTCGTCGTGCAGATAGGCCGGCAGATTGGCCGGACGCCGCTTGTCGCGGAATGTCGCCAGGTCGCCGGCCAGCGAGACGCCGACGTGATAGAGCTCTTTCGGGTGCAGCACCGAGGTCTGCCGCAACTGCGCGAACAGCGGCTCGCTGCGATTGACGGCCTCGAGCAGCAGGAAGTCGGAGATCTCGCCGACGCCGGAACGGCCCGGCTGCGCAAGGCGCGACGCCAACGCCTCGCCGCGCTGGTGCAGCATGCCGTGCAACTCGCTGACGTACGAGGTCAGGATCTCGTTGCCGCCGACATGCAAGGTCGGCGGAACGTACTGCGTGTCGAGCACCAGCTTGTTGTCGACACGGCGCTCGATGACCCGGCACAGGCCGAGGGTCGCATAGCCTTCGACCGCATCGCGCGCCAGCATCAATCGCAGGTTGAGGCGACCGATCTGCAGCGGCGCAGCCCGCTCGCCGGTCGCGTTGGTGTCGCCGACCTCGACCTCGCTCGCCAGGAAGCGCGGCGGCATCGAGCCCGACTCCGATTCGGCGTCGGACTCCGCAACACCGGGACGCTGCAGCACCGCGGCCAGCACGACCAGCTCGTCGCGCGTATCGGCCGGCACGTCGAAGGCCGGCGGCGCCGCGTCCTGGCCGGGGATGTCGAACACCAGGCCGTCGGGCAGCACGCCGTGCGCACCGGCGATGGCGATCTTGCCGAGCGTCAGCGAGGCGGCATCGAGCGACAGCGACATGAATCCCCATCCATAGGGCTGGGTGATGCTGAAGCGCAGGTGCGCCTGCCGCGCGAGGAAGCGATCGTGCTGCTGGAAATGCTGCGGCTGGAGGAACATGCCCTCCGTCCAGATGACTTTGTTGTGCCAGGTCATGTTGTTGGTTTCAGGGAATCTGATGGGTTGCCTGGCCGGCGAAAGTGATCGAGATCACGCCGGACCACATGCACGTGAGCTTGCACGTGTCGTCGAGCGCGGGGATGCTCGTGATCAGCACATTCGGGACGCCGGGAACCCAGGGTGCGGGAATGACAGGAACGCACGGCATCGGCGTCAGCACGCCGAGTGCTGCGGCCGTGGCGGCCGCGACCGCCGGATTGCTCGGCGTCGAGCACATGCCGAATGGCGGGATGTTCGCGATCGGGATGTTGTCGGTGATGACTCCGGCGGTCATCGAGCTGGTCTGGACCGGTCGCGGCGTCGCGATGAAGCTCGAAGGGCTCGCGCCGAACGTGCACATCATCGCGGCACCGGTGCAGACCTGGTTGGGCATGGGGCGACTGGGTGGCGCGGTGGTCAACGCGAAGGCTGGCCGATCCAGACCGCCACACCGCTGAAGTTGTCGTGTCGCGGCTTGTTCGCTGCCTCGGCATTGCGCAGCACCAACTGTTCCAGAGCCGTCAGCCACGACGACGGGTCGACGGCCTGATGCAGGCTCTCGCACATCTGCACGTCTTCGACGTACTCCCACAAGCCGTCGGTGCACAGCAGGAACACATCGCCGGCCAGCAATTGCCACGGCCGCGTGAGCGTGGAGACGCGCAAGTCCTCGGCTTCGGTGCCGAGCGCGGAATGCAGCTCGCTGCGGCGCGGGTGCGTGCGCATCTGATCCGGCGTCAACACGCCGGCCTCGACCAGCGACTGCACCAGGCTGTGGTCGCGGGTGTGCGCGAGCATCGCGCCATCGCGAAACACGTAGAGGCGCGAGTCGCCGGCGTGGCCCCACAGCGCTTCGCCGCTGTCGAGGTCGATGAACAGGCCGACCACCGTGCTGTGCATCTGGCGCTGCGCCTCGCCGTCGGCCCGATGGCGAATCACCTCGCCGTTGGTGCCGACGAGCAGGTCGTTGACCTGCTCGGGCGTCGCCAGGGGCGCGGCCGCGAACTGCTCGATGATGTGCCGCACCGCAATGCGCGCCGCGATGTCGCCGCCGCCGTGGCCGCCGGCGCCGTCGGCAACGACGCAGCACAGGTGGTCCTCGGAGTGCCAGTGTCCGCAGGCGTCCTCGTTGTACTCGCGGCCGCCGGGTCGCGACAGGATCGCCAGTTCGATCTGTGGAAGCCCGCCGTGCTGGTGGACGGTATCGGCGAACACGCGCGGTGCCTCGGCTGCGGTGCTCACCGAGGACTCCCCTGCAACTGGTCGATGTGCTCTTCGTACGCCTTCAGGAAGGCCTTGCCGAACAGCGTATGAAAGTCGTCTGCCGCTTCGTTGCTGATCTGCTGGTAGTGCTCGACGAACGTCTCCCACATGCGCGCCTTGCGGGTGCTCGGAAGCAGCGACTCCAGCATCGAGCGCTCGGTCAGCCGGCCTTCGAGCACCGCCGGATCGAAGCGTTCGAGCACGCCCTCGAGCGCGGCGCGCATGCCGGCGATGAAGCCGAACTGATGGGCCCGCAGATCGTCGTAGGCGTCGCGCATCGCGGGTGCCGCGGCCATGAAGCCATGCGTCGGCGGCGCGAGCAGGTGCTTCAAGGCGGCCTCGGCACTCGGCGAGAACTTCAGCGGGTTGTTCTCGCGCGCGACGATCATGGTCGCCTCGGCACGCACTTCGCGCTTCAGCGCCGCGCGGGCCACCAGCAGCTCGACGGTGCCTTTCGCAGCCTCGTGAACCAGTTGCCCGATCAGGCGCATCAGCTCCGGCGTCAACGCGTCGATCTGCACGCTCGGGGTGGCGAGGCCTTCCTGAAACGCGGCCAGCAACGCACCTGCTTCGGCGGCGGTGCCGTTCGACGCGGCAGGCGACGCCCTCGGCGGACTCGGCCGCTCGACCGAAACTGGCGCGCTCGGCCGCTCGGCAGGTGGCGGAGAGCTCCCAGCAGGCGGGCGTGCCGCTTCGATCGGCGCGGTCTGCGGCAGGGCCGCGGACACTAACGGCTCCGCGCTTCGCGATGAAGGACGGATGACGGTGCGGCCGTCGCTGCCGGGATCATCCCACGACATCACCGCCGCCGTGAGCGGACGCTGCGGCGGCGCGGCGACGGGAGGCGCGGCAGCGGCAGGCGCACGGGGCGCGACCGGCTTGCGCGAATCGACCATCGGCGGTGCCACGAACGGCAGATGCAGATCCGAAAAGTCGTCGGCAATCGTCGCGGCCGACGCCTTCGGGGCCATGTTCAGCGACTTCAACGGATCGTCGCTGGCCGCCATGTTCGGATTGGCGGCCGGGTTGGCCAACGCGGACTGGGCCAGCGGATCGCCGCCCAAGCCGGGCTTCAGGCCGAACAGGCTGTCGAGCGAATCACCCCCGCCCGGGCCGGATGCCGCGAGGCCGGGAATCAGGGCGGCCGGTGCCGCGCCGCCGATGTCGAGGCCGAGGCTGTCGCGCGGGCCG
>JBDSAB010000061.1:0-8858 GCA_039922395.1 Caldimonas sp. | reverse complement strand
AATCAGATGTAATAAACGATGAGATAGCCGAACAACAGGATGAGCACCCAGATCGCCATGCTGCGTGTGGCCGGAACTTTTGTCGCGGTTCCCGTCAGGTCGTGGCGCAGCAAGCTGGTGGCGAGGCGCGATGACGCTCTCTGTCGGAGCCTTTCTGCGGCCGCCTGCAGTGCGGTGAACGACGCGCCGAGCGGCGACAACCCGGCCGGCAGCAACCGACGATAAATCCAATCGGTGTCGAGCGTGATGGTCAAGGTTCGTCGTAACAGCGGCAGCATCGCGAAGAAGGCCAGGCCTGAAAAGAGCAACAGCTGCAACTGGGTCAGGACATGGGCCCACGTGTAGGGGACGTAGTCCACCGGGTACGGCAGCATGCGGTAAAGCGGTTCGGGCCAGACGCCGATTGCGATGCACAGGAAGGCGAACAGCACCATCGCCCAGCGCATGGTCGCGGGCGGCTCCC
Organism: Caldimonas sp.; assembly: GCA_039922395.1. GTDB lineage: Bacteria > Pseudomonadota > Gammaproteobacteria > Burkholderiales > Burkholderiaceae_C > Schlegelella_A. The sequence goes on along the minus strand of JBDSAB010000061.1, from coordinate 8,395 downwards.
GCGGGCGCAGCCCGGAATCCTTCTGAAAGAAGACGAACCATGGAAACTTGATGCCGGCATGCAGGAACACGCCCGCGGAGGCTGCCGTCAGCAACAACCAGACGATCAACAGGTTTCCGTCCGATGCGGACTGAGACACCATCGACTTGGCGATGAAGCCGGAGGTCAGCGGAAACGCAGAGATGGCCAGGGCGCCGATGCTTCCGCACACCGCCGTCAGCGGCATGCTGTGAAAGAGGCCGCCGAGCTCGGAGCATTTGCGCCGGCCCGTGACATAAAGCACCGAGCCCGCCGACATCAGAAGCAGCCCCTTGTAGACGATGTGCGTGAAGGCGTGGGCCGCGGCGCCATTGAGCGCCAGCTCGGTGCCGATGCCGATGCCGACGATCATGAAGCCGACTTGGTTGACGATGGAATACGCCAGGATGCGACGCATGTCGTTCTCGAGCAGGGCGTAGACGATGCCGTAGAAGGCCATGAAGAGGCCGATCCAGATCAGCAGCTCGTTGCCGGGGAACCCCCGGATGAGGACATAGACCGCGGCCTTGGTCGTGAAGGCGGAGAGGAAGACGGCGCCGCTCCATGAAGCCTCGGGATAGGCATCGGGCAGCCACGCCGAGAACGGCGGCGCCGCGGCGTTGACGAGAAAGCCGATCAGCACGAGCCAATGCGCCGGCGAATCCGTCGCCATGCGGACGAACGCCACGCTGCCGGTCTGCGCAACATGGCCGGCGATGCCGGCGAACAGGACGACGCCGCCCAGCAGATGGATCATCAGATAGCGTCGCGCCGCGCGCGAAGCGGCCGGCGCCGCGCGGCTCCACAACACGACGGTCGAGCCGACCGCCATCAGCTCCCAGAATACGAACAGCGTGAACAGGTCGCCCGCCATGGCGACGCCAATCGCCGAGCCGGCGTACACGAAGGCGGCTGGAATCTCGACCCGGCTCTTCTGGCCGAGCGCGAACAGGCCGCCCCCGGCCGCCATCATGGCAAAGATGGTCGCGAACAAGCGGGACAGCTTGTCGCCTCGCAGCGGCGTCAGCGCGTAGTCGAGAAAACGCAACTGCCCGACGGGGCCCTCTGGGACTTGCCAGACCAGGGCCAACACCACGAGAGGCAGGCCGACGACCACGACATTCCTGAGCGCGCCACGCAGCCATGGCAGCGCCAAGGCACCGGCGATCAGCACCAGGCCGGGGTGGATGATCGCGTCAGTCATCGTCGCGTCCGTAGTAGCGGTCGGGCCTCTTGAGCAGCAGCCCCAGCCCCCGTGCGACGACGATCATGGCTGCGCACGAAGCAAGGCCGAACCAGGCATGGAAGCCAAACACGCCTTCGATCTTGAAATGAGGATGCAGGTGGACGGCGGCTTCGATCAGCACAGTCAGCGCGAGAACGGCCACGAAGAGGTTTCGCAACCGCTTCACGTTGCCTGGCTTGTCGAGCCAGTGGGGAACCTCGTCGTTCACATCATCCTCCAGCAAGCATCTGCCGCGCCAGCGCCAGCGGCACGTCCGGCATCAAGAAAAGCAGCACCGTACCGGCAGCGGTGGCAGTCAGGGCAATCACCATCGGCAAGGGCGCCTCGCCATGCACGCTCGACGCATCGTTCGGCGGCGCCACGAAGAACGCGCGGTAGACGATCGGGAGGAAATAGGCCGCATTGAGCAGCGTGCTGCCGACGATCACGGCGACCGCGAGCCAATGCGACGAGGCCATGGCCCCCGAGAGCATGTACCACTTCGAGATGAACCCGAACGCGGGGGGCAGACCGATCATCGAGAGGGTACCGACGGCAAAGGCGCCCATCGTCCAGGGCATGCGCCGGCCGATGCCGTCGAGCTCGCTGACTTCGGTCTTGCCCGAGCCGGTGTAGATCGCGCCGGCGGCGAAGAAGAGGGTGATCTTGCCCAGCGCATGCGCTGCGATGTGCAGCACCGCGCCAATCAGCGACAGCGGCGCCAGCACCGCGGCGGCCAGAACGATGTACGACAGCTGGCTCACCGTCGAGTAGGCCAGAAGCCGTTTCAGGTTGTCGGTCTTGAGCGCAACCAGTGAAGCGGCGATGATCGTGAAGCCGGCAATGGCAACCAGCCAATCGGTGGAGTGGGCTGCCCGGAGCTGGTCGACGCCGAACACGAACACAATCACCTTCACTGCGCTGAAGACTCCCGCCTTCACTACCGCCACCGCGTGCAACAAGGCGGAGACAGGGGTAGGCGCGACCATCGCCGCGGGCAGCCAGCGATGAAAGGGCATCAAGGCCGCCTTGCCGATGCCGAACATGTACAACGCAAGCAGGCTACCGAAGGCGGCTGCGGACATCTTGCCTCCGAGGATTCCCCCGGGCCTGAAATCGGTCGTTCCGGCCACCGCCCAAGTGACCACCAGCGCCGGCAGCAGAAACAAAATCGACGTTCCGAGCAGCAGCCCGAGGTAGACGCGTCCACCTTGCCGCGCCTCGGCCGTGCCGCTGTGGGTCACCAAAGGGTACGTGACAAGCGTCAGCATCTCGTAGAACAGGAACAGCGTGAGCATGTTCGCCGCGTAGGCCACACCCATCGTTGCGACCAGGGCCAGCGCGAAGCAGACATAGAAGCGGGTTTGATTCGCTTCACGGTTGGCACGCATGTAGCCGATCGAATAGAGCGAATTCACGATCCACAGCGCCGAGGCGATCAGGGCGAACAGCATGCCGAGCGGTTCGACCCGGAAGGCGATGGCCAGGCCGGGCAGGATTTCGCCGACGCTGAAACCGGGACGCCCACCTGCCAAGACGGCCGGCAGAAGCAGCGCGACCGTCGCAAACAGCGACAGTGCCGTTCCGAGAGTCGCGGCCTCGCGCACGTTCGGTCGGCGATGACAGGCCGCAATCGTCGCCGCACCGAGCGCCGGAACGAACAGCGACGCGGCGACGGCCGCTGCGTCGGTCACCGATGCACCCCCTGAATCAGCAACTCGGCCGCCGATGTCGCCGAACCGACGGTGAAACTCGTATCGAGTCCGAAGTAGACGACCGCCGCCACCGGGAGCAGCGCCGGCAGCAACACCGGCCAGCGTGCCTCCCTGACCGTGGCGAGGCCGGGCTCGGGGTCGCGCAGATAGGCCGTCTCGACGAACCGTCCGACGTAGACCAGCGCCAGCAGAGACGAAGCGACGATGAGCGCGACGAGCCACCAATGGCCCTGCTGCACAGCCGCCAGCACCAAATACCACTTGCTGATGAAGCCGGCGGTGCCCGGCACACCGATCAGCGAAAGGCCGCAGACGACGATGGCGAAGCTGGTGATCGGCATGGTCTTGCCCATTCCCTGGGCCTGCGCGAAGCCGACGCCGCCCATCGCCCCCGCCATGCCGCCCAGGAGCATGAAGATCCCCGCCTTGGTGACCCCGTGATTGAAGAGATGGACGATGGATGCCGTGAGCCCCGTAGCAGACCCGAGCGACAGGCCGAGGATGATGTAGCCGATCTGTCCGATGCTCGAGTAGGCGAACAGCCGCTTGAGATCGGTCTGGAAGATGGCAAGCGTCGACGCGCCGAACATCCCGGCGATGGCCAGCAGCAGCAGGATCTGCTCCATCGGCAGAGGCAGAAGGACCTGCGAGGGACCGAAGACCGTGTAGTAGAAGCGAAGCAGCACGTAGATGGCCACCTTTGTCGCCGTGCCTGCCAGAAAGGCTGAAACCGCGGACGGCGCGTACGTGTAAGCGTTCGGTAGCCACTGGTGCAGCGGAAACAGCGCCATCTTTAGCGAGAGGCCGACAGTCAGGAACGCCAGGGCGGCGAGCACGGGCCGCGCGCCTTGCACGGCCTGCAGCCGCCTTCCCATGTCGGCCAGATTCAGCGTTCCGGTCATCAGGTACAGCATGCCGATGCCGATGACGATGAAGGTTGCACCGATCGTTCCCATGATCAGGTACTGGTACGAGGCGACGAGTGCCCGTCGGTCGCGTCCCAAGGCGATCAGCACGTAAGTCGATAGCGACGAGATCTCGAGGAACACGAAGATGTTGAATGCATCGCCCGTGATCGAGATGCCGAGCAGGCCAGTCAGGCAGAGCGCGAACATCGCGTAGAAGAGATAGTGCCGCTCGACCGGGATCTCCGCCTCGATGCTGGAGCGGCAGTAGGGCAGGACGATCGCAGCGATACCGGCGACCAGGACCAGGACGAAGGATGAGAGCCGGTCGACGCGGTACTCGATGCCCCACGGCGGCGGCCAGTTGCCGATGGCGTAGGAGAGGGTGCCGCGCGCCGATACCTCGAGCCATAGCGACACGGCGATCGCAAGAGCACACCAGCTCGAGGCGAGAACCACCGCGAACGCAAGTCCGCGCCGGCGCAGCAACACCGCCAGGGGCGCAGCGAGCAACGGCACCACGACCTGAAGCGCGGGAAGATGCTGCGTGAGATTCATCGGGCCACGCTCGCGCTGCGCGCCTCGGTATTCGCCGGGGAAACGGCCCGGCGGCTCATGGACCCGTGAACGGGTCTGCCGACCCGGCGTCCTTCGCGAGGATGTCGTCCTCTTCGATGCTGTCGTAGGCTTCCCGAATGCGAACGACCAACGCGAGTCCGAGCGCCAGGGTCGCCACACCGACGACGATGGCTGTCAGGATCAGCACATGCGGCAGCGGATTGGAGTAAACCTTGAAAGATTCGCTGACGATCGGTGCGGTGCCGCCCATCACCTTGCCCGGCGCGATGTAGAGCAGGTACACCGAGGTCTGGAAGATGCCGAGGCCGACGAGCTTCTTGATCAGGTTGCTGCGGGCGATCACGATGTAGAGCCCCGTCATCATCAGAAAGACGGTGACGAAATAGGCGAAATGCCCGAACAGGCTGCCGGACCCGCCTGTCATTCCTCGTCTGCCGTGCGCCGGTCGGCGAACATGTAAAAGATCTTGAGCATCACGCCCGACACCGTGACGGCGACGCCGACCTCGACCCAGAAAATGCCGCGCTCCTGGCCGTGGACGGGATCGGGGTCGAGGACGAAGTAATCGAGGTAGTTGCCGCCAAGCAGAAGGCCGGCGACGCCGACGCCGGCGTAGATCAGCACTCCGAGGGCCATCATCGATTCGACGATGGGCTCCGGGACGACCTCGCGTGCCTTGGCGACTCCGAAGATAAGAGCGTAGAAGATCATCGACGCCGCGAGGATGACGCCGGCCTGGAAACCACCGCCCGGGCCGAAGTCGCCATGAAACTGCACGTAGAGCGCGAACAACAGGATGAAGGGAATCAGCAGCTTCGCGAGAACCCGCAGGATCAGGTTGTTTTTCATGCCTTCTTGTCTTCGCGGCGCCGCCGCAGCAACGCGACGACGCCGGCGCCTGCCGTGAACACGACGGTCGTCTCGCCCAGCGTGTCGTACCCGCGGTAGCTGGCCAGGACAGCTGTCACGACATTCGGAACGCCGGTCTCATGCAAGGCGCTCGACAGATAGCGCGGCGCCACGTGGCTGTGGATCGGCGCTGCGGCGTCAGAGAGTTCGGGCAGGCCCAAAGTGCCGTACACCAGCATGCCTCCTACGGCGGCCGAGACAAAAAGCGGCACCCACGGACCGCGGCGCGGCTCGGTCTCCTCGCTCTTGCACAGAAAAAGCGCCGCCAGCAGCAGGACCGTGGAAAGGCCGGCGCCCACCGAGGCTTCAGTCATCGCCACGTCGACTGCGTCCAGGGCGACCAGCACCGTGGCCATCAGGAAGCTGTAGATGCCACTGAGAACGATCACCGCGAAGAGATTGCGGCTGCGCACCAGCGTCACGACGGCAACGACCATCAGCACCAAGAGAACATTGATGATCAGCGCTTCGATGGCTCTTCCTCCTGCGCCGCGAGCTCCGGATTCAAACCTCGCGACATCGCTGCCCGAGCGAGAGCGTGCGCTGCCGCCGGGCTGGTGAAGAAGACCAACAGGCCGACCATCAGCAGCTTGACAGCGATCAGTGTGACGCCCGCTTGGAGAATCAGGCCGAGCAGGATGAGCCCGGCGCCGAGGGTGTCGACCACGCTCGCCGCATGCATTCGGGTATAGAAGTCGGGCATGCGCAACATGCCTGTGGCGCCGACGATGCAGAAGAGCCCGCCAGCGACGAGGCAGACCCAGCTCGCGATGTCGATCCAATGGCTCATTGACCGCCTTTCGGACGCGACTCGCCGCCGCCGAGGTTGCCGTAGCAAAAATACTTGAAGACGGCGATTGTCCCGATCACGTTCAGCAGGCCATAGACGATGGCCAGGTCGAGAAACTCGGGACGGCCGCCAAGGAAGCCAAGGACCGCCAGCAGCAGTGTCGCACCGGTGCCGACCGTATTGGCGGCGAGGGCGCGATCGAACACCGAGGGACCGAGCGCAGCCCGTACGATCGCCAGCCCGACAGTCACCAACAATGCGATTGCCGCGACGGCAAACATCAATCTCGCCCTTCGAGAGCCGTCACGCGTCGGTCCATGTCGCTGCCGACGCACCCTGCGGCGCTGGATCGCGTGAGGCCGTGCACCAGGAATTCGTCGGCTGCGGCCTCGATCGTGAACGTGCCCGGGGTCAGGGTGATCGAATTCGCATGAATGACGAGTCCGACCTCGGTTTTTTGTCCGGGCCGAAAGCGGACGAGAGTAGGGCTGATCGGCAGTGATGGTTGAAGGATGATCTTGCTGACGGCCCACCCGGATTTGCAGATTTCCCACAACAGCCAACCCCAGTAGAGCGGCAGTTCCCAACCGAGACGAAAGGGCGGCGCGGCGGCGTCAGCGTTGTTCATCCGACGATTGAACCAAACGACTGCCGCGGCGCTCGCAGCGCCTGCGCTCAGAAGGAAGGGCGTGAAGAAGCCTGACAGCAGGAGCCAGAATGAACACAGTGCCACGAAGAGGATGACGGATCGAAACACCATGTGTGCAGAGGTCTGATGGACTTGATAGATTCGATGGATTCTAGGCAGCAACAGGCCGCTGACCCCAGATGCGTGCGCCTCTCGCTGGCGGGTACAGCAAGTAAGCAGTGCTGCTGGGGAGCTGTTCGCGCTCACCGACCATGTGGAGCTTTTTACCCGGGCGCACTACCGCGTCAGCATTGAGCACGACGAGACGCTCTCGCCGCTTTGGAAGGACGTGTTCCTGTTCCACTGGCGCGAGAAATCGCAGCACGCGATCCTCGACGAGATGGAGTGGCGGCGCGAGGACACGCGCGTTTCGGCGGAGCAGCGGGCGCCGGGGTCGACGACCTGATCGCGCTCGTCGGCGCGATCGACGGCATCCACCAGGCGCAGGCCGACGCCGACGCGCGCTACTTCACGTGCTAGATTGCCAGTTATCGCCGGAGTTGACGATGAGCAGGGGCTAAATCACCTTCTTCTCCGATCGACTGCCCTAGGCTTTGCCCCGCAAAAAGTCCTGCCAGGTTCCCTTTGGCGCACCGAGAATCGCGCCATCCGAGGGTGATGAGGCGTCGATGACGGTCAAGGACAAGTTCGAACTGTGGCTCTACCCTGAATTGGGCCGCGTACGGGTCCCTGCCCGCGCCCAGGCCCTCCGGGAGGCGACAAAGGCTCCATTCGACCTGTTCGAGCTGATCGGACTAGCTTTCGCATTGGCGATGGTTGTCAGCATCACGCGATACTCGTCGCTCGGCTTTGGAATGGCTCAGCGCTTCGGCGAGATCTTTGCCAACTTTGTCTTCGCGATCCCGCTGTTGCTTCTCCTCGGTGCTCCGTTCTACATACGGCACACGCGGCGGGGCCTGCGGAAGTTCATCGAAGATCACCCGTACGACCGCGACAGCAATCACGACAGCCCTCCTTGATGCAGCCCCCGCAGTCCAGATCGCCGGCGCCGCGATCAATTGCGATCGCCATCTTCCACACGTTTTCCGGAGCCGTTTTTCCCGGCCGCGCTTGGACCGACCATCGTTGCGATCGTGGCCTTTCGCTGGATCTAGCGCCTTCGATCACGCCACCAGGCCGAAATCAACCCGACAGCGCCGACGAAGAACGGCAGGGCAAGCAGGAATGCAAAGTCAGGAGGCAGGTCCCGCAACCAAGTGATCAGTGACATAGCGCATTAGGAGCGTTGATGTAGTTATGGAACGTCGCCGTTGATCCTAACTCGCTGCCGGCGTCAAAGAGGTGGCGTATTAGGTATGAGAGAACCGGCAGCAGCGCCGCCAATCTCGAGCAACACCGCCGCGCTGCCAACCTTAGGAGCTCAGGCACACTAGACTTGGTTTCGGACGAACCATGAGTTCGATCGCTGTCGACTCTCCGCTACCTGAGAGACGTGGAAGTATGCTGGTCGTTTTGGCGATTGAGATGACGGACCATATGCCGGCAAGGTTCGAGGTTTCGCAAGCAACTCATTGAAGAATGCGTGGCTACAGAGTGCCGCGGCTT
>JBDSAB010000060.1:0-11872 GCA_039922395.1 Caldimonas sp. | reverse complement strand
GCGATCCTTCGCGGCTTCGAGCATGTCGAGCGACTCCTCGTCGGTGTAGCTCGCGTGGTAGATCACGTCGATGCCGTGGCGCAGCGCCTGCTTCACCGACGCCGCCGAGCGCGCATGCGCGGTGCCGCGCTTCTTGCGCACGCGCACCTCGTCCATCGCGGCGGCGACCTCGGCGTCGCTCATCCAGGTCGTGTCGGCCGGCGAGTCGGGGGTGAAGTTGTCGCCCGACAGGTTGAGCTTGATGGTGTCGACGCCGTACTTCAGGAACATGCGCACGGCCTTCCGCATCTCGTCGGCCGAGTTGACGTTGACGCCGAAGCTGAACTCGGGGAACGGCAGGTGCGGCAGCGTCTCGTCGCCGAGCCCGCCCGGCACCGTGATCTCCTGGCTCGCCGCGAGGTAGCGCGGGCCGGGGATCTGGCCCGAATTGATCGCGTTGCGGGTCACGACGTCGAGGCGCGGCTTCGCGCAGGCGGCGCCGACGCACGACGTGAAGCCGGCCTCGAGGTAGCGCCTCGCGACCTTCGCGCACCAGAGCACATGCTCCTCGAGCGGCATCGACTGGATCCCCGCCAGGGTCGCGGCGTCGTTCCACGAGAAATGCGTGTGGGCCTCGCACATGCCCGGCATCAGGGTGGCGCCGGCGCCGTCGATCACGGTCGCACCGGCGCTCGGCACCGCGGCGGCGGAGCGGCCGACCGCGCGGATCCGGTTGCCTTGAACCAGCACGCTGCCCGGGGTCGGCATGGCGCCGCTGCCGTCGAGGATGCGGACGTTGGTGAAGAGGACGTTGGCCATGGTGTGCTCCTTGCCGTCAGGCGGCCCAGCGCGTCGTGCGCGCGACGCGGACCGGCGGCTTGCGGTGGAAGGCGCCGTCCTTCATCACGGCGAGGATGCGGGCCTTGTCCTGCAGCACGGTGATGTCGGCGAGCGGGTCGCCGTCGATCAGCAGCAGGTCGGCCAGGTAGCCCTCGCGCACATGGCCGAGCTGGCCCTTGCCCATCCGCATCATCGGGCCGCCCCACGCGGTCGCCGACAGCAGCGCCTCCATCGTCGACATGCCGACATACTTGACGAAGTACTCGAGGTCCTTCGCGTTGGTGCCGTGCGGCGTCCAGGCGAAGCCGTAGTCGCCGCCCGGCAGGATGCGCACGTCGCGCCGGCGCAGCGCCTTCATCGACTCGACCGCCGCCTCGAGCTCGCGGTGGTAGCCCATCCTGCGCGTGACCTCGGGCGTCAGGCCCCACTCGCTCGCATGGTGGCTGGTGTTGATCAGCCAGGCCAGGCCGGGCGCGATGAAGTGCTCTTTCTTGTGCGCCTCGAGCAGGTCGAGCGTCTCGCTGTCGGTGAAGCTCGCGTGGTAGATGACCTCGATGCCGAGGTTCACGCACTGCTTGATCGACCAGGTCGAGCGCGCATGCGCGGCGACCCGCTTGCCCCAGGCCTTCGCCTCCTCGATGCAGGTCACGATCTCGGCCTGCGTGAACTGGCTCATCTCGCTCGCCATGCCGGTGATCGATTCGCCCGACAGGTTGATCTTCAACGTGTCGACGCCGTACTTGACGAACATGCGCACGCAGCGGCGCATCTCTTCCGAGCCGCTGACGACCGCACCGAACGCGAACTCGGGCTGCGGCAGGTGCGGCTGGGTCGTGTCGCCGAGGCCGCCGGGCACCGTGATCTCCTGGCTGGCTGCTAGGTAGCGCGGGCCGACGATCGTGCCGTCGTTGATCGCGTTGCGAATCACGACGTCGAGGCGCGGCTTCGCGGCCGCGGCGCCGACGCACGAAGTCCAGCCCATGTCGAGGTAGCGCTTCGCGACCTCGGCGCACCACAGGATGTGCTCTTCGGGCGGCATGCGCTGGATCGCATCGAGGCTCGACTGGTCGTTCCACGAGAAGTGCGTGTGGGCCTCGACCATGCCCGGCATCAGGAATGCGCCGGCCGCATCGACCGTGGTTGCGCCGTGCACCGGCAGGCTGCGCGCGCCGTGGCCGGTGCGGGTGACCCGCGCGATCCGGTTGCCCTGGACCAGCACGTCGCCGGTGAACGGCAGGTCGCCGCTGCCGTCGAAGATGCGGGCGTTGGTGAACTGCACGTCGGCCATCTGTGTTTCTCCGTCTCTCAGCGCTGCGTCGACATGAAGTCGCGCAGGGCTCGCATGCAATCGTCCGGACGCTCGATCGGCGTCCAGTGTCCGCAGCGGTTCAGCACCGTGACGCGCGCCCGCTGCATCCGCTCAGCCATTGCGCGCACCGCCTGCGGCGGCGCGACGCCGTCCTCGTCGCCGGTGACGAGGAGGGTCGGCGCTTCAATGCGATCGACCGCGGCGGGCTGCGCGTCGGCAAGCGCCTCGCACGAGCGCGCGTAACCGAGCGGGTCCTGCCGCATCAGGCTCTCGCGCACGAACGCGGTCGCGAGCGGCGCGTGCTGGCGCGTCTCGGCCGAAGTTGCTGCCTGCACCAGTGCGAGCGCGATCTCGTGCATGCCGGCCGCGCCTTCGTCGCGCGCCTTCACGCCGCGCGCGCGGATCGCCGTCCGCGCGGCTTCGACCGGCGCCATCAGCGGCCCGAACAGCGCGAGGCTGCGAACCAGCTTCGGCTGCGCGACCGCGAGGTGCTGGCAGACGATCGTGCCCATCGAATGGCCGAGCCAGTGCGCGCGCGTGATGCCCAGCCGGGAACAGACCGCCTGCATCGCATCGACCATGCGCGCGATCGAGAGCGGTCCGGACATCGCCGCATGCGAGCGGCCGCTGCCGGGCAGGTCCATGCGGACGACGCGGTAGCGGCTCAACGCACCCATCAACGGCGTCCAGGTGTTCGAGGTGCCACCGAGCCCGTGCACGCAGACGACGGCGTCGCCCTCGCCTTCGTCTTCGACGGCGATCTTGTCGACGAGCTGGAAACCCATCGTCGTCGCTGCGCTCAGCGCGCCTCGAACCGGTTCTCGATCGCGCCGATGCCGTCGATCTCGATCCGCACGACGTCGCCCGCGGCGAGCCACTTCGGCGGCTCGAAGCCCATGCCGACGCCGGACGGCGTGCCGGTCGCGATGACGTCGCCCGGGTACAGCGTGATGCCGCGCGAGCAGGTCTCGATCAGCGTCTCGATGCCGAAGATCATGTCCGGCGTGCGCGCGTCCTGGCGCAACTCGCCGTTGACCCAGCCGCGCACGCGGGTGTCGCGCGCATCGAGCTCGTCGGCGCTGACGATCCACGGCCCCATCGGGCAGAAGGTGTCGAAGTTCTTGCCGAGGTCCCACTGCTTGTGGCGCAGCTGCACGTCGCGCGCGGTGACGTCGTTGACGATCGTGTAGCCGTAGACGTGGTCCATCGCACGCGCCGCCGGAATGTCGCGGCCGCCGCGGCCGATCACGACCGCGAGCTCGGACTCGTAGTCGATCTGCGCCGAGATCGCGGCGCCCGGCAGCCGCACGATGTCATGCGGGCCGATCACGCATTGCGCGAACTTCGTGAAGACCATCGGCCAGCTGTCTTCCTTCGCGGCGACGTCCTTGAACACCGAGCTCGCGAGCTCGGCAGCATGCGCGCGGTAGTTGCGGCCGACGCACAGCAGGCTGCGCAGCGGGCGCGGCAGCGGCGCCGTCAAGGTCACCGCGTCGATCGAGAGGCGCGGGCCGGCCGGCGCCGGCAGGCTCTCCCCGCGCGCCTGCGCCTGGATCAGCGCGAGCGCGCCGGTGCTCGCGTCAGCCACCGCCAACGGGGTCACCTCGCGGCCGTCGGCGGATACGGTGCCGACCTGGGGACGGCCGCCCCAGCTCCAGCTGGCGATGCGCATGGGCTTGTCTCCGGTGGTGCGGATGGCACGAAGTGAATCCCTTCGCGCCCGGAACACTCTTGGGTGTTTTTGAGACTTGTGTCTCAAATTGGGATCGGTGCATCATACGAGCCGCTTTCGACCCGCGGCAAGTCCTGCCGCGAACCGACGACCCCGGAATTACCCGCATGACTCGCCGCAGACTGCGCGTCACCGAAGCCCCGAAGCCGCCGACGCGCGGCGTTCGCGCCTCGACGTTCCAGTTGCTGCTCGACACCGGCATGCGACTGATCCAGCAGGACGGCCATGTGCCGTCGATCGCCGAGATCGCGGTCCGCTCGAAGGTCTCGCGCGCCACCGCTTACCGCTACTTCCCGAGCCGCAGCGCGCTGATCACCGCGGTGATCGACACCTCGTTGAAGCCGGTGCGCAGCTTCGTCACCGACTCGCCCGAAGGACGCGAACGCGTTCACCAGCTCTTCGTCGAGACCTTTCCGCTCTTCAAGGAATTCGAGCCGCAGATGCGCGCGGCGGCGCAACTGACCCTGGAGCAGTGGGCGCTGAAACGGGCCGGCCTGCTCGAGGAAGAGCCGTACCGGCGTGGCCACCGCGTGCGCATCCTCGAGAACGCGCTCGCACCGCTCGCGAAGACCTTGCCGCCGCGCCTGCACGCGCGCCTGCACCGTGCGCTCTCGATCATCTACGGCATCGAGCCGTACGTGCTGCTGAAGGACATCTGGGGCCTGCCGGATCACGAAGTCGAACGGATCGCGCTGTGGATGGCCGATGCGCTCGTCGAGGCGACGCAGCGCGACGCCGAACGGCTGGCGGCGCGCCGGACTGCGGGCGTCCCGCGGCCTCGCCGCACCAAGCCCGCCTGACTTCAGAGAGTCATCGCCGACGCGTGCGGTCGAGCGTGACGCATCGCGACGGTCAAAGCGAGCCGCTCACGCCGCGTAGCGCGTCACCGCCTTCTCATCCCATTCGATCCCCTGGCCCGGCCGATCCGGGATCAGCAGGTGGCCGTCCTTCAGCGCGAACGGCTCGCGCAGGATCGGGTCGGCCCAGTCCTGCCACTCGAGCCAGTGCGCGGTCTCGGTGACGCGCATCAGGTGCGCCGCGATCTCGGGGTAAAGATGGGTCGACATCGGGATGCCGGCGGCGCCTGCGATCGCCGCGGCGCGCAGCCATCCGGTCACGCCGCCGATCCGCATCAGGTCGGGCATCACATAGTCGCCGGCGCCGGCCTGGATCGCGTGGAAGAGCTGGCGCGGCCCATAGAAGTTCTCGCCGAGCGAGACCGGCGTCTTCAGCTCACGCGCCAGCTGCGCATGGCCGGGGATGTTGTCGTAGGTCGTCGGCTCCTCGAACCAGTCGAGCCCCTGGTCGTCTAGCGCGTGGCAGCGCACGAGCGCATCGCCGAGGCTCAGTCCCTGGTTGAAGTCGCACATCAGATGCACGTCGGCGCCGGCGCCCTCGCGCACCGCGGCGATCGCCGCGAGGTCGTCGGCCAGGCGGTCGCGGCCGAGGCGCATCTTCAGCGCGGTGAAGCCGCCCTCGTCGACCAGCGCGGCGGCCTCGGCAGCCAGGCCGTCGAGCGGCGTGAGCCAGAGGCCGTTGCTGTTGTACGCAGGGACCGGCGCGACCGTGCCGCCCAGGTAGATGGCGAGCGGCAGCCCGGCGACCTGCGCGCGCGCATCCCAGGCCGCCATGTCAAGCCCCGAGATCGCGATCAGCGACAGGCCCTCGCGGCCGACGAGGTGCAAGGACCCGATGCCCTGACGATAGAGGTCGAACGGCGAGACCGGCTTGCCGACGGCGGCCGCGCCGAGGTCTTCCAGCGCGGCGACGAGATAACGCAGCGAATGCTTGAGGTACGGCTCGAGGTAGCTGCGGCCAACCACGCCCTCGTTCGTCTCGAGGTCGATCAGGATCATCGGCCACTCGCGGAACAAGCCGACCTTCGAGACGATCGGCCGCTTCAGCGGGACGACGACCGGGCGCGCCCGCAGGGCCTTGACGGTCAGCTCGACTCGTTGCATCGGCGCTTCCTTCGTCGCGGCGACGCCGCCGCCCGCCGACTGTAAGCCTGCGCCTGCGGCGCTGGCGCACCGTCGCGGCTAGATCTTGCAGTAGCGACCGAGGATCGCACCAGCGTCGAGACAGCCCTTGTCGTCGATCTTGAAGATCTGCGTGCTGCCGGCGTTCGTGATCTTCACGCGCTGGTCCTCGACCACGAACGTGCCTTCCTGGATCGCGCCCATGAAGCTCAGCTCGACCTTGCCGCCGGACTTGAACTCGAGCTGGTCGAGCATGCCGCTGCCCTTGCCGCTGTAGGTGCCGGACACGCTGCTGCCGCAGCCGGTGCCGAAGGCAGCCAACGCTCCTGCGCACGTCATCGCGAGCACACGCTGCATGGTGCTATGGGTGTTCATGCTGATCCCTCCCCGAACTACAACTTGACGCTGGCGGTCGCGCCCTTCGCCTTCTCGACCTCGCGCGCACGGCGCATGCCGTCGAGCGCGGCGAGCTCGGACTGCAGCTCGCGGCCGAAGCGATACAGCGCCTGCTGGTGCAGCATGCCGACGTGCACCTCGCGGGCGAGCTCGACGTTGTCGCGGGCGACGTTGACCTGCGCGCTCACCGTCATGCCGCAGCCGTCGGTCCATTGCTGCGGGTCCTCGGCACGGGCCTGGACCCGCGCGCAGGTGAAGAACTCGCGGTCGGGCGGCAGCAGCGGCGTGCCTTTCGCATCGGCGACCCAGCGCAAGAGCACCGTGCCGTCGCCGGTGCGCTGGGTCTGCTGCGGTTCGCCGTACTTCGCGACCAGCGCCTGCACGATGCTCCCGGCCGGCGGCATCTCGGTCGGCTTGAAGCGCTGCGTGCGCCAGACACCGAACACCTTCTCCTGTCCCGGGATGCCCGGCGTCGCCACGGTGATCGATTCGGCGAGGTGGTTCCAGACGACGTTGCCGGGCCCGCACTTCTGCATCTCGCTGTAGTTCTTGAAGCTGCACGGCGCGCTGTCGCCGTGACGCGTCACGAACATCTGATGGCCGAGCTTCAAGCCGTAGCTCTGCAGGTTCTGGATCCAGCGGTCCTCGTAGGTGACGACGACTTCCTTGTTCTGGCAGCGCACGAAATTCAGCGCATCCTCGGCCAGCATGCCGAGCTTCAGGCCGACGACGTCGGGGCCGGTCAGCCCGGCCTCGACCTTGACCGGGCAGCGCGGCGTCGGCAGCCCGTCGGACGGCTTGGCCGGATCGGACTTCTTCGCCGCCACCGGCGTGGCGACGGGCTTCTTCTCGGGCTCGCTGCCCTTGCCGCAGCCGGCGAGCAGGCCCAGGGCGGCCAGAGCGGCCGCGATGCAGGCATTCGACGTCATGGCGGCGCTCCTCATCGCCTCTGCTTCAGCAGGTCGATCAGCTTGATCGCGACGTCGGCCGGCTGGGCGCCGGTTGTCGGCGCCGCCGCAGCGGTCGGGGTCGCCGTGCCGAGCACCGCGGCCGCCGTCGTGCCGATCGCGCCACCCGCACCGGCGCTGGCGGCCGCGCTGCCGCCCGGCACCAGGTTCGCGAAGCTCACCGCGTGGTCACGCACGGTGCGGACCTGCCGGCCCGACACCACCTCGAGCTGCGCGATGGTCAGGTCGTGGTTGTAGACGTTGCCCGGCACCTCGCGCCGCATCGAGTACTGCAGCACGCCTTCGAACGACGCATCGCGGGCCTCGCCCGGCGCCAGCACGAACTGCGGATCGGCGCTGTCGCGCGTGACGAGGCCGATGCCGGCGATCGACTTCAGCTCGTACGAGCCACGGTTCCAGTTGTAGACCAGGCCCTTGTCGTCGGTCACCTTCTGCGAGCCGACGCGGTACGCCAGGATCACCGGCCGGTCGCTGACATTCTGGAAGCGGACCGTCGTGCGGACGCTCACGTAGGCGGTCGGCGCGTCCTTGCGCGACAAGGTCACCCGGGTCGCGCTGGCGAGGAACGGGCCGAGGTTCTGACAGGCCAGCGCGCCGGTCACGATCTCGCAGCCGGGCGCGGCCTGCGCAGCCGGAGACGCAAAGGCTCCGAGTGCGATGAATGCGGCGAGCCGCCCAAGGACCTTGCGCGGTCCGCCCAGACGATCGAGTGCCATGAAACCTCCTGCGTTGCGTTCGACGAGGAGGCGGCCCGGAGCGGACCGCCGCCGACAAGCGCTAACGTAGGTGGCCGGCGTTACCGCGCCGTTACCGGAGATGCCGCAACGCGAACGGGCCGGCGCGGCGCCGGCCGGTGCTCACTCGCCGAGGTAGGCCGCGCGAACCCGCGGATCGTTGAGCAGCGCCTTCGCCTCGCCGCTCATCGTGACCTCGCCGGAGTCCATCACGTAGCCGCGCGACGCCAGCTGCAGCGCGCGGCTCGCGTTCTGCTCGACCAGCAGCACCGTCGTGCCCTGCTGGTGGATGTCGTTGACGACCTCGAAGATCTTGTCGACCATGATCGGCGAGAGCCCCATCGAAGGCTCGTCCATCAGCAGGACCTTGGGCTTGGCCATCAGCGCCCGGCCCATCGCGAGCATCTGCTGCTCGCCGCCGCTCATCGTCCCGGCGAGCTGGTTGCGGCGCTCCTTCAGGCGCGGAAAGATCGCGAACACCCTGTCGATGTCGACCGCGATCTCCTTGTCGTCGTCGCGCACGAACGCGCCCATCTGCAGGTTCTCGGTGATCGTCATCCGCGCGAACACGCCGCGGCCCTCGGGGACCATCACGAGGCCCTGGCGCACCAGGTCCCACGGCCCCTGCCCCTTGATGTTGTGGCCGATGAACTCGATCTCGCCGGCGGCCGGCGGCTGGGTCCCGGTGATCGCCTTCAGGGTCGTCGTCTTGCCCGCGCCGTTCGCGCCGATCAGGCTCACCAGCTCGCCCTCGCGGACCTCGAACGAGATGCCCTTGACGGCCTGGATACCGCCGTACGCGACCCGCAAGCCGCTGACCTTCAGCATGACCTTGCTGGCCGAGACGGAGGAAGAAGACGCCGCCGTTGCGGGTGCCGTGGATGCCATCGCGTCGTCCTCAGTGGGCCTTGTGACCGGCGCCGAGGTAGGCCTCGATCACCTTTTCGTTCGCCTGCACCTCGGCCGGCGTGCCTTCGGCGATCTGCTTGCCGTAGTCGAGCACGGTGACGCGGTCGCACAGGCCCATCACGAGCTTCACGTCGTGCTCGATCAGCAGGATCGTGCGGCCGTCCTTGCGGATCGTGTCGATCAGCTGGCGCAGCACGACCTTCTCGGTCGCATTCATCCCGGCCGCCGGCTCGTCGAGCGCGATCAGCTTCGGGTCGGTGGCGAGCGCGCGGGCGATTTCGAGCCGGCGCTGGTCGCCATAGCTGAGCGTGCGCGCCTTGAAGTCGGTGTAGCGGCCGATGCCGACGTAGTCGAGCAGCTCCTGGGCCCGCTTCGCGATCTCGGCCTCCTCGGCGTTGAAGCTCTTGGTGCGGAAGATAGCGCCGATCAGGCCCGAGTGGGTGCGCACGTGGCGGCCCACCATCACGTTCTCGAGCGCGGACATTTCGGCGAACAGGCGGATGTTCTGGAACGTGCGCGCGATGCCGGCCTTCGCGACCTCGTGCACCGCGCTCGGCTGGTAGGGCTGGCCGCCGAGCTCGAAGGTCCCGGCATCCGGGCTGTACAGCCCCGTCAGCACGTTGAAGAAGGTCGTCTTGCCGGCGCCGTTCGGGCCGATCAGGCCGTAGACCTGGCCCTTGGTGATCTTGATGCCGACGTCGGATAGCGCCTGCAGGCCGCCGAACCGCTTCGACACGCCGCCGACGTTGAGGATGGTCTCGCTCATGGTGCGCGGCTCCCGCTCATTTCGCGTTCGGCACGATCGACGTGACGGTCGGCGGAATCTGCTCGGCCGGCGTCAGGTGGGCATGCGGATCGACCGGCAAGGTGTCGGGCGTGATGTCCTTGCCGTGCTCGGGCGACGGCCACAGGCCACGCGGTCGCGCCAGCATGATGCCGATCATCGCGACCGCGATCAGCAGCTGGCGCAGGATCGAGGCATCGAGCCGCCCGTCGGTCATCTGCTGGAGCGGGCCCGCCACATAGCGCAACACCTCCGGCAGCGCCGACAGCAGCAGCGCGCCGACGATCACGCCGGGCAGGTGACCGAGGCCGCCGAGCACGACCATCGCGACGATCATCGTCGACTCCTGCAGGCTGAACGACTCCGGCGAGATGAAGCCCTGGAAGGTCGCGAACATCGCGCCGGAGATGCCGCCGAACGTCGCGCCCATGCCGAACGCCAGCAGCTTCAGGTTGCGGGTGTTGATGCCCATCGCCTTCGCGGCGACCTCGTCCTCGCGGATCGCCATCCAGGCGCGACCGATCCGGCTGCGCTCGAGCCGATAGCAGATGATGATCGCGAAGATCACCAGGAACAGGAACAGGAAGTAGTAGTTGGTGACCCTCGGGATGTCGAACCCGAACAGCGAATGCGTCTTGCCGAGATCGAGCCCGAAGATGTGCATGTCGTCGATCGACGCGATGCCCTTCGGGCCGTTCGTGATGTTGACCGGCGCGTCGAGGTTGTTCATGAAGACGCGCACGATCTCGCCGAAGCCGAGCGTCACGATCGCGAGATAGTCGCCGCGCAGCTTCAGGGTCGGTGCGCCCAGCAGCACGCCGGCGCCGCCCGCGAGCAGCGCGCCGAGCGGGATGACGATCCACCACGGCGTGTGCAGACCGTTCGGGAACATGTCCTTGAAGGTCTGGAAGGTGTCGGTCAGCTGCGACGAGCCGAGCAGGCCGAACATGTAGGCGCCGACCGCGTAGAACGCGACATAGCCGAGGTCGAGCAGGCCGGCGTAGCCGACCACGATGTTCAAGCCGAGCGCGAGCAGCACATAGAGCAGCGCGATGTCGATGATGCGCACCCAGGCGTTGCCGAAGTACTGTGCGACCAGCGGCAGCAGCACCAGGCCGATGCCGGCGGCGACGAAGACCGCGACCTTGTTGTCCTTGACGTTCATGGCGGTGCTCCGTCAGGCTCGGTCGGCGACGCGTTCGCCGAGCAGGCCCTGCGGTCGCAGGGTCAGCACCAGGATCAGCACGATGAACGCGAAGATGTCCTGGTAGTGGCTGCCGAGCACGCCGCCGGTCAGCATGCCGATGTAGCCGGCGCCGAGCGACTCGATCAGGCCGAGCAGCACGCCGCCGACCATCGCGCCGGCGAGGTTGCCGATGCCGCCGAAGACCGCGGCGGTGAACGCCTTCAGGCCGGGCAGAAAGCCCATCGTGTGCTGGACCGAGCCGTAGTTGGCGGCGTACATGACGCCAGCCAGCGCAGCCAGCGCGGCGCCGATCACGAAGGTCGCCGAGATCACGGTGTCGGGCCGCACACCCATCAGGCCGGCGACGCGCGGGTTCTCGGCGGTCGCCCGCATCGCGCGGCCCAGCTTGGTGCGGTTGACGAGGTACATCAGGCCGGCCAGCGTGATCGCGGTCGTCACCAGGATCAGGATCTGCACGGTGTTGATGACCGCGCCGCCGATGTGGAACGGCTCGCTCGGCAGCAGGATCGGGTAGGACTTGTAGTTCGGCTTCCAGATGATCATCGCCAGCGTCTGCAGCAGGAGGCTCATGCCGATCGCGGTGATCAGCGGCGCGAGGCGCGGCGCGTTGCGCAGTGGCCGGTAGGCGATCTTCTCGATGGCGAAGTTGAGGATCGAGCAGACGACGATCGCGGCGACCAGAGAGATCAGCAGCAGCAGCCAACCCGGCAGGCCCAGGTTTGCCATCGCGACCACCACGGTCCAGCTCGTCAACGCCCCCACCATCAACACGTCGCCGTGCGCGAAGTTGATCAGGTTGATGATGCCGTAGACCATCGTGTAGCCGAGCGCCACCAGCGCGTACACGCTGCCGAGCACCAGCCCGTTGATGATCTGCTGGATGAACGTTTCCATGCGTCGAACTCCCCGGTTGTGGTCTTCTGCCGCGTGCCCGGAAGCCCGATCCGGCGGTCACGGCGCAGCGCTCCTCGCCAGCCGCCCCGACTCTAGTAGCAAAAAGCCGGCCAACGCCTAGGGACGAGCCCGATGGAAAAG
>JBDSAB010000059.1:0-7728 GCA_039922395.1 Caldimonas sp. | reverse complement strand
TCGCGTTCGTAGCGCAGGCCGTCTTCGCCGCTTTGAAAGGTCGTGAACTGGCTGATGTCGGTGCCGGCGACAAACGCCTTGCCGCCCGCGCCCTTCAGCACGAGCACGCGCACCGTGTCGTCGGCATCGACCTCTTCGCAGACGTCGTAGAGCCGCTGGTACATCTCCCAGGTCATCGCGTTGCGTGCCTCGGGTCGATTGAAGGTCAGCGTGACGATCGGGCCGTCGCGCGCGACGAGCACGTGTTCGCTGGCCGGGGCGGGGTGTTCCATGGGCGTTCGGGAAGCTGGGGCGGCGGATCGTAGCACCGCACCGATAGGGCCAAACACCAAGCTTTGCGCCCTCATGCGCCTGCTAGAGTGATTCGCAGCAGGGCCCGTTCGCGCGTCGTCGCGGCGGGCTTTCACGACAACTCTCAGGAGACGATCGATATGAAAAGGCGACAGGCTCTGGTGATGTCCGCAGCATCGCTCGCGTTGCTTTCAACGGCGTCCGGCTCGGCTTTTGCGCAGGCGAAGTACCCGACCAAGAACATCGAGGTGGTCGTGCCGTTCGCGCCGGGCGGCGGCACCGACAACATGATGCGGATGATCACCGGCATCATGGAAGAGAACAAGTGGTCCCCCGTGCCGGTCAACGTGAACAACCGTCCCGGCGGCAGCGGCACGATCGGCTTCTCGTACCTGATCAACAAGAAGGGTGATTCGCACGTCATCGCCGGTGCCACCCCGATGATCGTCTCTGGCAAGCTGCAGGGCCGGCTGCCGGGCAATCACCGCGACGCGATCACGGTGCTGATGATCGTCGCGATTGACGAGCTGATGCTGTCGGTCCGCACCGAGTCGCCCTACAAGACGGTCGAGGAGTTCGTCAACGCGGCGCGCGCGAAGCCCGGCCAGCTCACCGTCGGCGGCACCGGCACCCACAACGAGGACCACATCTTCGCGCACCTGTTCGAGCAGGCCGCGAAGATCAAGCTGAAGTACGTGCCGTTCAATTCCGGCGGCGAAGTGACGGCCGCGCTGATGGGCGGCCACATCGATGGCGGCATCATGAATCCGAACGAGATCGTCGCGCAGGTCGAGGCCAACAAGGCGAAGAACCTCGCGGTCGCGGCGAGGAAGCGCATGACCGGCGCGCCCGACGTGCCGACCTTTGCTGAGAAGGGCTACCCGTTCTACTGGGAGCAGATGCGCGGTGTCGTCGGCCCGGCCGGCATGGCGCCCGAAGCGGTCGCGTGGTGGCAGGACACCTTGAAGAAGGTGACTGCGACCAAGAAGTGGCAAGAGGAGTACATCAAGGGCAATCTCCTCACGCCGACCACGTGGACCGGCGAGGAGGCCAACAAGTACCTCGACGGCATCACCGGCGACTACGAAAGCGCGTTGGCCGCACTGGGCGGGTTGAAGAAGTAGGGCGGGGCGGAGACCAACCGCCATGCGTGGCGCCGATCGAATCGCCGGCGCGGGCCTGCTCGTCCTCGCCGTCTCGTTCAGCGCCGGGGCGCTGACGCACTACGCCTACTGGAGCCCGAACGGGCCGGGTCCGGCGTTCCTCCCGTTCTGGCTCGGCGTGGTGATGGCTGTGCTCGCGCTGCTGTTGCTGGTCGGCGCGCTGGGTTCGCGCGAAACGGGTGAGGATTGGCTGCCGCGCGGTGAAGGCCTGCGCCGGCTCGCGTGGGTGCTCGGGATCACGACCCTGCTCGTCGCATCGCTCAACATCGTCGGCATGATCATCGGCACGGTGATCTTCCTGGTCGTGCTGATGCGTGTCCTCGATCGCCACCCGTGGCCGCTGACCTTGACCGTCGCGATCGCCGTCGCCGCCTTCAACTACCTCGTCTTCACCCGCTGGCTGCGCGTGCCGCTGCCGGTCGGCTTGCTCGGCTTCTGACGCCACCCGTCGATGGACTTTCTCTCCAATCTCGCGCTCGGCTTCTCGATCGCGCTGACGCCGTTCAATTTGCTGATGGCGGTCTGCGGCGTGATGCTCGGCATCCTGATCGGCGCACTGCCCGGGGTCGGGCCGCCATCGGGGGTCGCGCTGCTGTTGCCGTTGACCTTCGGCATGGACCCGACCTCCGGGATCATCATGCTGGCCGCGCTGTACGCCGGCACGATGTACGGCGGCACGATCACCGCGGTGCTGATCAACACGCCGGGCGAGTCGGCCTCGGTCGTGACCTGCCTCGATGGCCACCAGATGGCGTTGAAGGGCCGCGCCGGGCCGGCGCTCGGCATCGCCGCGATCGGTTCCTTCATCGCCGGCACCGTCGGCGTCGTGCTGCTGATGCTGGTCTCGCCGGCGCTGGCGCGCTGGTCGCTGTCGTTCGGGCCGCCGGAGACGTTCGCGCTGATGCTGCTCGGCCTGACCACCGTGACCCTGCTGACCGGCGAGAACGCGGTCAAGGGCTACATCAGCATGGTGCTCGGACTCATGATCGCGATGGTCGGCTTCGACATCATCAGCGGCGACGCGCGCTATGCCTTCGGCATCCCCGAGATGATGGACGGCGTCGATTTTCTGCCGGTCGCGATCGGCCTGTTCGGGCTCGGCGAAGTCCTTGCCGGCGCCGAGGCGGCGAAAGGCACACCGATCGCGCAGGGTCGCTACGGGCTGCGCGACGTGATGCCGAACGCCACCGACTGGGCGCGCAGCCGCTGGGCGATCGTGCGCGGCACCGTGCTCGGTTTCGCGGTCGGCATCCTGCCGGGCGCCGGCCCGACGATCTCGACCTTCCTCGCGTACACGCTCGAGAAGAAGGTCTCTAACCATCCGGAGGAATTCGGCCACGGCGCGATCGAGGGCGTGGCTGCGCCCGAGTCGGCCAACAACGCCGCCGCGACCGGTGCGATGGTGCCGATGCTGACCTTGGGCATCCCGGGCTCGGCGACGACGGCCATCATGCTCGGCGGCCTGATGATGTGGGGGCTGCGGCCGGGCCCGCTGCTGTTCGAGAAGAACCCGGAGTTCGTCTGGGGCCTGATCGCCTCGCAGTACATCGCCAACGTGATGCTGCTGATCCTGAGCACCGCGTGCATCCCGCTGTTCGTGCGCGCGCTGCGGGTGCCCTACGGCATCCTGATGCCGATCATCATCCTGTTCTGCATCACCGGCGCGTACTCGCTGAAGAACAGCGTGTGGGACGTCGGCCAGATGCTGGTGTTCGGCGTCCTCGGCTACGCGATGAAGAAGCTGGGCTACTCGCCGGCGGCGTTGACCCTGGCGCTGGTGCTCGGGCCGCTCGCCGAGCGCGCGCTGCGCCAATCGCTGATCATTTCCGATGCCGGCGCAGGCATCTTCTTCATGCGGCCGATCTCGGGAGTGTTGACGGTGGCCGCGCTGGCGGCGGTGCTGCTGCCGGTGTCGCGAGCGCTGCTGGCGGCCTATCGCCGGCGCGCTGCGACCCGGGTTGGCGCGGCTTGATCGAGGCCCGTTGCGGCGGCCCGGTCAGGAGCCGGTGAACTTCGGCTTGCGCTTTTCCATGAAGGCGGCCTGGCCTTCGCGGTAATCGTTGCTCTTGAAGCAGGCTTCGACCGCGCGTTCGGTCGCCGGCACGTCGCGCCGTGATGCGTCCTTCAGCACCTCGCCGACGACGAGCTTGGCGCAACGCACGGTCAGCGGCGCATTCGACGCGATCGTGCGCGCCATTTCCTCGACGGTGCTCTCGAGCTGGTCGTCGGCGACGACGCGGTTGACGAGGCCCATCCGCTCGGCCTCGCGCGCGTCGAACTGGCGACCGGTGAAGAACATCTCCTTCGCGAAAGCCGGGCCGACCAGGTCGACCAGCGGCGTCGCGCGATTGAGGCCGTAGCCGAGGCCGAGCTTGGCAGCCGGAACACCGAACTTGGCGTTCTCGGTGCAGATCCGGAGGTCGCAGCACACCGCGACGGCGGTGCCGCCGCCGATGCAGTAGCCGCGCACCATCGCGATGGTCGGAATCGGCATCGCCTGCAGGGTCTCGTAGGCCTTCTGCGTGAGCATCTGGTAGTGCGCCACCGCTGCGGCTTCCTGGCGCTCGTCCTTGAACTTCGAGATGTCGGCGCCCGACGCGAACGCCTTGCCGCCGGAGCCGGTCAGCACCATCACTCGCACTGAGGGGTCGGCGGCGAAGCCTTGCATGATCTCCAGCGCCGCCTCCCACATCTCGAGCGAAATCGCGTTGTGGCGCTCCGGGTTGTTGAAGACCATCCAGCCGACGCCATCCTGCGTCCTCGAAATCATCTTGTCACTGGGCATCGGTGTTCCTCAGACGGTTCCGTGATTCTTCAGCTGCTCGATCGCAGCGTCGTCGTAGCCCAGATCGCGCAAGACCTCGGCGGTGTGCTCGCCGCGTGCCGGCGGATGCGCGACCACGTGGCTCGGCGTGCGGCTCAGCGTGACCGGCTGGCCGAGGTACGGGACGTCGCCGACCTTCTGGACGATGCCGAGATGCTCGACCTGTGGATCGGCAAAGGCCTGGTCGATCGTGTTGATCGGGCCGCTCGGCACACCGGCTTCATTGAGCAGCGCGACCCAATCGGCCGTGTCGCGGTGCGCGAGCAGCTTCTCGATATCGCGATGCAGCTGGTCGCGGTTCTTCGAGCGCAATGCGGCGCTCTTGTAGTCGGGGTGGGTGATCAGCTCGGGTGCCTCGAGCGCCCTGCACATGCGCTCCCAGATCTTGTGGCCGGACACGGCAAGGTTCATGTAGCCGTCGCGCGCCTTGTAGACCCCGGTCGGGATCGAGGTCGGGTGGTTGTTGCCGGCCTGCTTCGGCACCTCGCCCTTCATCAGCCACCGCGCGGCCTGGAAGTCGAGCATGAAGAGCTGGGCCTGCAGCAGCGACGACTTGACCCACTGGCCCTCGCCGGACTTCTCGCGCTCGATGACCGCCATCGCGATGCCGTAGGCGCAGAAGATGCCGGCGCACAGGTCGGCGATCGGGATGCCGACGCGCACCGGCCCCTGCCCAGGCAGGCCGGTGATCGACATCAGCCCGCCCATGCCCTGCGCGATCTGATCGAAGCCGGGGCGCAGGCGATAGGGCCCGTCCTCGCCGTAGCCGGAGATGCTGGCGTAGATCAGGCGCGGGTTGACGGCGCGCATCGTCTCGTAGTCGATGCCGAGCTTGCGCTTGACGTCGGGGCGGTAGTTCTCGACCAGCACGTCGGCGCGCGCGACCAGCT
The DNA here is from genome assembly GCA_039922395.1 of Caldimonas sp. Classification (GTDB taxonomy): domain Bacteria; phylum Pseudomonadota; class Gammaproteobacteria; order Burkholderiales; family Burkholderiaceae_C; genus Schlegelella_A. Next base: position 2,560 of record JBDSAB010000059.1, on the reverse strand, counting down.
TCTTCAGAATCGCGACGCCTTCGGGCGACTTCAAATTCAACGTCATGCCGCGCTTGTTGCGATGGACATTCTGGAAGTCGCTGTCCTCGCGCGGGCCGCCGACGCCGTCGCCTTCGTCCATGGCTTCCGGCATCTCGATCTTGATGACCTGGGCGCCCCAGTCGGCAAGTTGACGAACAGCCGTCGGCCCGGCGCGGACGCGAGTCAGGTCGAGCACGGTGAGGTGGGAGAGTGCGGTGGATGCCTGCATCAAATCAGTCTACCTCGCCCCGCGGGCGCGGTGATCAGCGCTGTTGGACGCGCGCAGCGCGAAACAGCAGGTCGGACTCCTGCTGCAGCAGCGCGCGAAGGTGGGCCGGATAGGCGGCTGGAAGCTCATCGAGGAACCGCCGCACGCGCGCGGCGACGTCGGGTGACGAATGGCCGCGCAACGTCGCGTTGAGCCATGCCGAATCGAAGAAGATGTCGCCGGTCCGGTTCACCTCGGGCAGCATCTCGAGCGCCGGCAGGACGAGCGGCGCGGATGCGGCGGCTCGCAGCGGATGGTGCAAGTAGCCGAGTCCCTCGGCGACCCAGGTCTCGCGCCGCCGCCCGTCGGCATCGGCGCGTGCCAGGAACCAGCGTTCGCGTTCGGCGCGGTCGGCCGACACCGCGCCGCGCAGGAACGCGAAACGCGCCTGCCGATCGGCGTTGGTGATTCGCGCCGCCTGAGCGTCGAGCAGCGCCTCGATGCCAGCGACGTCGCGCAGCGCAAGGGCGTGCGCCAGCGCGGTCTCGTCGGCCTCAACCAGCGGCAGCGCCGCGATCGTCGCCTCGCGCCGCCACAGCGCCTGGAGCCAAGCCACAGACTCGGGCGTCGTCGCGAGTGCCCGGAACGCGCGGAACCAGCTGCTCTTCAAACCCGGTGTGGCCGCGACATCCAGCCGCTGGCGCAGGAACCGCTCGACATCGACGGCACGCGCCTCGCGTTGGGAGGGCGGCAGGAACCGCCACCACAGGCTCTGCAACTGCTCGAGCATCTCGCCGACGAGCTGAGCATCGGGTTCGCGCGCGAGGGTCTGCAGCGCGGTCTCGAGAAGCAGATCGGGCGGGAGGCGCGCGGACAGCATCGCATCCCACAGCGCCGACGACGCGACGCCGCGGGCGAGCGGATCGTCGATCCGGTGAAGGGCATCGAGCAGGTACTGCTGCGTGCGCGGGTCGAGTTCGAATTCGCCATAGCCCCAGCCGTCGCCGCCGGCGAGCACGTAGTCCGGCACGCAGCCGGCGAGCGTCGACGTCAAGTCGATGGCGCTGCCCACGAGGTCAACGACGAGCGTCCTGCGCCCTTCGCGGCAGCCGATCGTCACGTGAAGCTGCTGCGGCCAGAGCCGGCCACGTGCCTGCGGATCGCTCTGAAAGATCGACAAAGCCTCGACGCGGTCGTCGCGCAGCGCGAGATCGGTGCGGATCAGCGGTCGCCCGGCCTCCTCGATCCACGCACGGCTCCATTGCCGCAGGTCGAGCGTCGTCCGGGTGGCCAGCGTCGCGATCAGGTCGTCCCAGGTCGCGTTGCCAAACGCGTGACGGCGCAGGTACTCGCGCACGCCATCGCGGAATGCCGCTTCGCCGAGCAGCGCTTCGAGCTGGCGCATCGCGACCGGCGCCTTGTCGTAGATGATCGCCCCGTACAGGCTGCCGGCCTGCTCGAGATTGGCAAGCGGCTGGCGGATCGGATGCGCGCCGGCGGTCCGGTCGACACCGTAGGCGCTGCCGTGGTGCTCGAGAAAGAAAGCCAGGTCGTGGCGCACCAGCGGAAACTGAGGATCGATCACCTTCGAGGCGATGAAATTCGCGAAGACCTCCTTGGTCCACACATCGTCGAACCAGCGCATGGTCACGAGGTTGCCGAACCACATGTGCGCTGTCTCGTGGGCGATGAGGCTGGCTCGGCCGAGCAGCTGATCCTGCGTTGCCGACTCGTCGAGGAGCAGGCTTTCGGCGCGGTAGACGATGCTCCCGGCGTGCTCCATCCCGCCGTACTGCAGCGCCGGGATCAGCACGACGTCGAACTTGCCGAACGGGTACGTGATGCCGGTGTAGCGCTCGAGTGCGTCGAGCGAGCGGGCGTGCAGCTCGAACAGTGCCGCGCGGTTGCGCGCCAGCTTCGCGAGGTCGTTCTCGCGGTGGAAGAGGCGCATCGTTCGACCGAGATGCTCGCCGGTCTCGATGCTCATGCGGCCGGCAACGAATGCGACGAGGTAGGTCGGCAGCGGCTGCGTTTCCGCAAAGGCGACGCGGACCCGGTCACCGACGGCCGTCCGCTCGCGCTCGGCGCCGTTCGCAACCGATTGCCATGCGCCCGGATGCTCGAGCGTCACCGTCCAACGGCCCTTCAGGTCCGGCTGATCGAAGCAGGGCAAGGCCTGACGCGCACGCGCCGGTACGAACAGCGTGTAGAGCAGATCGGCGCTGCGGTTCAGCGGCGCCTCGCCGGCGCGAAAGCGCACCTGCACGGCGTTCTCGCCCATCTTCAAATGGCGCGCGGGAATGATGAGGTGACCGTTGACGGCTTCGACCG